>JAJXTJ010000270.1 GCA_021783895.1 Pseudomonadota bacterium
GGCCTTGAAACTGTGGGCGCCGGATGTGGTGGTGCCGCAATATCTGCGGGTTTACGAGGCCGCTATCGAGTAGCAAGGCTTGGCAAGCGCATGAACTTGAGCATTACTGTTGTTACCGTTACGTACGATGCAACTCCCGTACTGCGGGGGTTGATCGAAAGTCTGCGTGCCCAGACGGATCGGGATTTCGAGTGGGTGGTGGTGGACGGAGCCTCGACGGATGAGACCGTCGAGTTGATCAAGTCCGCGGGGGATGTCGTCAGCAAATGGATTTCCGAGCCCGATTGCGGGATCTACGACGCCATGAACAAGGCGGTCAGGCTGGCAAGCGGTGAGTACTATTTGGTCTGCGGCGCGGACGACCGGCTCTCGCCGACGGCAGTCGCCGATTATCGTCGGATCGCCACGCAGGCCCAGGCAGACATTATCTCGGCATGTGTCGAGTCTGTTACGGGAGTGGTTCGGCCGGCGCAGGGGCAATCCTGGCGACGTGGGCAATCCGCCTTTGTTTCGCATCATTCTGTGGGAACCTTGATCAGGAAAAGTTTGCATCAGGAGTTCGGTGATTATTCGCGCCGTTTCCCCATCGCTGCCGACCAATATTTTCTGAAGCGGGTTTGCATGTCGCCAGGGGTGCGGTTCGCGGCTGCGGACTTTGTTGCGGGCCACTACTCCATGGACGGGCTGTCCGGATCGGACATTCCCGGCACAATGGCCGAATTTTTTAGGGTGCAGCTCGAGACGGAACGCTACCCAAGCCTGCAGGTTTTGCTCTATGGCTTGAGGCTGATGCGCCATTTCGGGCGCATTGTCGCCTATGGCAAGGCCAAGCGCGCCGCAGCGCGATGAAATTGCCGGCGCACTGCATGAGCAACCCACAGATTCTTTACATCACCGCCTTTCACCCCGGCGGCAAGGGGATAATCGGCGCGGGTGAGGCAATCAGCGAGGACAGCATCCGGGCCTTGCACGCATCCGGCAGCGTGGTGCATGTGTTGTGTCTGGCGCCGGACAATCAATCTGCGAATCCTGACGTTGCCGGCCTTTGCCGGTCTTACCGTACGCTGCCTCATACCTTGGGCCAGGCCTGCCTGGGAATTCTGCAGGGAATGAGATGGGGCTCTTTGCTCGCACCATGGCTGTTCACACGCGTGAGCACTCGCAATATCAAGGCTGCACGGGAAATCATCTCGCAAAACGGAATTGACGAAGTCTTTCTCGATTTTCCTTCGACCCTGGGGCTCGCGCTTCATCTTCGCGTGTCGGCCATGGACTACTTCGTTCATGATGTGGTTGGCCAGAAAATAGGGCGCCGCAAAGTCCTTGGTTTTTTGGGCCCGCTGGTTCGAAAGACGGAGCAGAGGCTGTTGGGCTTTATCGGGCGGTGTTTCGTACTGTCGCAAAAGGATCAGGAGCTGTTACGGGCGATGGGGTTCCGTGGTGAGATTGAACTTCAGCCGCCTACCCGGGTGCGGGTCGGGGAGGTGAGCAATGCGCGGCCGATCTCGCAGATCCTCAGCGAGTTCGCCGGGCGGAAGAACCTGGTGTTCTTCGGCAGCATGAGACGGCCAGAGAACCACTGGTCGATTCTGCACTTCATTCTGTTCGCGTATCCGAAAATCCGGCATTGCCACAAGGACGTCCAGTTCTGGGTGCTCGGGCTGTCGCCGCGGCTTACGTTGCGCATGCTTGGGGGCCTGATTCCCGGTGTCCGGGTCGTCGGTGCGGTCGACGACCCAAATCCTGCATTCCGCGCGGCCGAACTCTGTGTCGTTCCGTTGCGGCTGGGGGCGGGTGTCAAGATCAAGATCCTGCAGATGTTGGATGCGGGCGCAAAGGTCGTTTCTTCTCCTGTGGGTAGCGAAGGGATTTCTTCGGTACCCAGCTTGATTGTCGTGCCATATGACGAAATACCCGAGGCGGTGTGTCGGATGTTGTCAGAGCCACGCTGAGATGCATTGGCCATCCAACCCGCTTCCCGATCCCGGATTCTGAATATTCCGATGCCCGCTTTTGACGAGCCACCACTCATCTCGATTTCAGTTGTCAGCCATGGCCAGGGCGACTTGGTCAGCGAGGCTCTCGCCGACCTCGCCCGTTTTGCCGATTTTGTCCGCCTCGAAGTCATTCTGACCCGGAACATTCCCGAACAACTGCCATTCTCTGTCGATGACTTTCCCTATCCAGTGAAAATTGTGGAGAATGCCTCGCCGAAGGGCTTCGGTGCAAACCACAACGCCGCTTTCCGGCTTGCGGAGGGCAAGTGGTTCTGCGTGATGAATCCGGACATACGCACGCCGGAAAACCCGTTTCCCCTTTTGCTCGAAGCACTGGAACATCATCGGGCGGCGGTGATTGCCCCTGCCGTGCTTTCACCGGACGGGCAGGTAGAAGACAGCGTCCGGCATTTCCCGACACCGTTTTATCTGACCGGTAAATTGTTCGGCCAGGACGACGGCCGATACCCCTTTGCGGTGGGTGACGAGCCCTTTGCAGTTGACTGGGTGGGCGGCATGTTCATGTTGTTCCGTGCCGACGATTTCAGGCGAGTCGGCGGTTTCGACGAGGGTTTTTTCCTGTATTACGAGGATGTCGATATCTGCGCACGCTTGTGGAAGGCCGGCCGCCGGGTGATGGCCTGTCCCAGGGTGCGGGTGATACACGATGCGCGCCGCGCCAGCCGGCGCAATTTTCGATATATGCGTTGGCATTTCTTCAGCCTGTTGCGTTACCTTGGCAAGCATTGGCTGCGTTTGCCGAATACTGAAAACACATAATGCCGGGTCAGAACCATTCCAGAGTTCTTGTCACAGGCGCCAGCGGTTTTGTCGGTCGCGCGCTATGTGAGCACTTGGCAGTCGCTGGACACGTTGTCATTCCCGCTGTTCGATGCGAATCGGGTTTACCGAATGAAGTGGTGGCCGGCGATATGGGGGCATCAACGGACTGGCGCGAGGCACTCGCGGGGAGTGATGCCGTGGTGCATCTTGCTGCGCGGGTCCATGTGATGGATGACGTGAAGAAGAACCCGTTGGCGCTGTATCGAGCAAGTAACACCGAGGCCACGCTAAATCTTGCCCGGCAGGCTGCCGGGGCTGGCGTGAAGCGCTTTGTTTTCATCAGCACCATCAAGGTCAATGGCGAGGGGCGCGATGAACCCTATCGGGAAGCCGATGCGCCGGCGCCTGAGGATGCCTACGCGATTTCCAAATGGGAAGCCGAGCTGGGTCTGCGGGGGATCGCGCAGGAAACCGCGCTTGAGGTCGTCATTCTGCGGCCGCCGTTGGTTTACGGCCCGGGGGTGAAAGCGAATTATCTGCGGCTGATGCAAACGGTTCAAAAGGGTTGGCCGCTGCCGCTGGGGGCGATTCG
>JAJXTJ010000271.1 GCA_021783895.1 Pseudomonadota bacterium
CGTGCATCGCGAGCGTCCTTTCTTCAAGGATCTGGTCGATTTCATGGTGTCGGGCCCGGTGGTGTTGCAAGTGCTGGAAGGCGAAGACGCGATTGCCAAGAACCGTGCACTGATGGGCGCGACCGATCCCAAGAAGGCTGAAGCCGGCACTATTCGCGCCGATTTTGCCGAGAGCATTGATGCTAACGCCGTGCATGGTTCCGATGCGCCCGAAACCGCAGCGCAGGAAATCGCTTTCTTCTTCCCCGCCAGCGAAGTTTACGCAGGCCGCTAAGCCGCATGCCGCAGAACCTGCTTGATTTTGATCTCGATGGCCTGACCGCCTGGTTTAGCGAGCTCGGCGAAAAGCCGTTTCGCGCCAGGCAGGTGTTCCATTGGATGCATCAGGCGGGTGTCGCGGATTTCGACCAGATGACCGACATCGCCAAAAGCCTGCGCGAAAAATTGCAGCAGCAGGCGGTGATCGCGCCATCGGCGATCAATTTTGCACACACCTCGGCGGACGGCACGCGCAAGTGGCTGTTCGACGTGGGGGTGGCCAACGGAATCGAAACCGTATTCATTCCGGAAGAAGACCGTGGCACGCTGTGCGTGTCGTCGCAAGTGGGATGTGCACTGGAATGCACGTTCTGCTCGACAGGGCGGCAAGGATTCAACCGCAACCTCAGCGTGGCCGAGATCATCGGCCAGCTGTGGGTGGCGAATCACAGTCTGCGTGGCCAGGTTAACCGGACGTCGGGTGAAATGTCCGACCGGCCCGTGACCAATGTGGTGATGATGGGCATGGGCGAACCCCTGGCCAACTTTGAAAACGTGGTGACGGCGCTCGGCATCATGCTCGACGATCATGCCTACGGCTTGTCGCGCCGCCGGGTGACGGTTTCGACCTCGGGGCTGGTGCCGGCCATGGACCGTCTGGCCGAGCGCTGCCCCGTGGCGCTGGCCGTGAGCCTGCACGCGCCAAACGATGCATTGCGCGACCAGATCGTGCCGATCAACAAGAAGTACCCACTGGCCGAACTGATGGCCGCATGCCAGCGCTATCTGGTGCATGCGCCGCGCGATTTCATCACGTTCGAATACGTGATGTTGGCGGGGGTGAACGACCAGCCTGAACATGCGCGCCAGTTGATTGATCTGACGCGTGATGTGCCCTGCAAATTCAACCTGATTCCGTTCAACCCGTTTCCGGATTCGGGGTATGAAAAGCCGCATGCCGAGCCGATGCGCGTGTTTCGCCAGATTTTGCAGGATGCGGGGTATGTGGTGACGACTCGCAAGACGCGAGGCGACGATATTGATGCGGCTTGTGGGCAACTGGCAGGGAAGGTGGCTGACAAGAGTGGGCGGGTCATGAAAAGAATACAGAGGGAGGCGGCGTGAAAACAGGTTTGGGATTGCTCGCAGCAGCAGTGTTTGTTTCCGGTTGCGCAATGCCGCCGACAGAAGGCGGCGGCGCGGGGAGCGTGCCGGATAGCGAGAGCCGCCAGCGTGCCGGTGCCTTTACCGATCTGGCGACCGCCTATTTCACTCGCGGGCAGTACAAGGTCGCGCTGGATGAGCTGCGCAAGGCCATTACCGCAGATAACCGATATGGTCCGGCCTACAACATCTATGGCCTGATTTACATGGAGCTGGCCGAAGACAAGCTGGCCGAGGAAAACTTTCGCCGCGCGATTGAACTGGACCGGAACGACTCCGAAACGCGCAACAACTTCGGCTGGTACCTCTGTTCTCGCGGCCGGCACAGCGAAGGGCTGGAACAGTTCAGCATGGCGATTCGCAATCCGCTGTATGCAAAGCCCGAGCAGGCCATGGCGAATGCCGGCGTGTGCGCCGAGATGAAAGGGGATCTGGCGCTAGCCGAGGCTAATCTGAACAAGTCGCTCAAGCTGGTGCCGGATAACCCCAATGCCTTGATTCAGCTGGCGAGCCTGCATTTCCGTCAGGGTCGATTGAATGATGCTCAGCGTTTGCTGAGCCGACATGCAGAACTGTCTCCGCCGAGTGCGCAGAGTTTGTGGCTGGGGGTGCGATTGGAACGCAAGCTGGGCGATCGCTCACAAGAGGCGGCGTATGGCCTGCAACTGCGTAAGCGCTTTCCGGATTCTGCCGAAGCCCGGCAATTGCAGGCAGGGCAATACGAATGAGCGAAGAGACACAGTTCACTGTTGGTCAGGCGTTGCGAGATGCACGGGAAGCGCAGGGCCTTTCCCTGGATGATGTCGCTGCCCGGTTGCGGTTGATGCACCGCCAGATCGAGGCAATGGAAGCGGATGATTTCCAGAGTCTCGGGCAGCCGGTATTTGCGCGCGGGTTCGTTCGAAACTATGCACGCTTGCTGGGTCTGGACCCCGATGCGTTACTGGGCCGTATGGAAGGTGCGCCGGCGGAGCCGGCCACGGTTGCGCATGTTGAACCGCCGCCACCGCGTTCGGCGCTGGCCTCGCCCTGGCTGATCTTGCTATTGGTCGGCGTGCTGTTGGTGGTTGCCGTGCCGGTGGGTTTGTACCTGTGGCTGAACAGTGGTGTAGAAGAGGTGCCTGTTGCGGCGCAAGCACGCGTGGTTCAACCCCGGCCCCAGCCGGTTGCGCCGCCGCCTCCCGTCGTGGCTGAGCCTGCTGTCGAAGCGCCAGCCGAACCTGCCGAGGCGATCGAGACGCCTGCTGCCGAGGCTGAAACGGCACCGCCCGCGGAGCCCGTTGCCGTGTCAGGGCTCATTCGGCTGGAGTTTGGGGCCGAGGCATGGACTGAAATCAAGGACGCCAGTGGCCGTGTGCTGCACCGCAAGCTGGATCAGCCTGGCAGCAGTATCGAGGTGCGTGGCCAGCCGCCGTTTGAAATGGTCATCGGCAATGCCGCCCAGGCCCGCATGACCTATAACGGTCGCCCCATCGATTTGAAACCGTTCATCGACGTGACGGTTGCTCGTTTTACGCTGGAAGAATGATGTCGCAGATTGTCCGTCGTCCCACACGCCAGGTGCGCGTTGGTCATGTGCTGGTTGGAGGCGATGCGCCGGTCGTGGTGCAGTCGATGACCAATACCGATACCGCCGATATCACGGCTACCGTGCAACAGGTACAGGCCCTGGCTGAGGCGGGGTCGGAGATCGTGCGGATTACCGTGAACTCGATGGAGGCGGCTACTGCCGTGCCACGGATTCGTGAGCGGCTTGACGTGCTCGGGTGCCGCGTGCCCCTCACCGGTGACTTTCACTTCAACGGCCATAAGCTTTTGACCCAGGTGCCTGAGTGCGCACAAGCGCTGGCCAAGTTGCGGATCAATCCGGGCAATATCGGGCGTGGCAACAAGCGTGACGAGCAATTTGCCACCCTGATCGAAACGGCTTGCCGCTATG
>JAJXTJ010000272.1 GCA_021783895.1 Pseudomonadota bacterium
GAAAGTTTGCTCGCGCATATAAATCGACTGGCCGTTGAGCAGCACGTTGACATGCATCATGGCGGAGCCGATGTCGATGAGGGCAATAGTTTGATCCTGCCCGGCATTGGGCAGTTGCGGGGCAATCAGCGCATAGGCGGTTTGGGTCGCGTAAGACTCCACGTCCATGACCAGTGCTTTTAGTCCGGCTGATTCGATAGTGGCGACCCTATCTTCAATTTTTTCTTTGCGCGATGCGGCGATTAAAACCTCGGATTCCTCAGGATTGTTCGGAACAGGGCCCAACACTTGAAAATCCAGGTTGACCTCGTCCAGTGCGAAAGGAATATACTGGTTAGCCTCGTTCTCTACCTGTATCTCGAGTTCATTTTCGCTCAGCCCGGCAGCAACAATGATTTTTTTGGTGATGACGGCTGCCGCAGGTAAAGCCAGAGCAACGTTTTTGGTCCGTGTTCCCATTTGGCGCCAGGCGTGTTTAATGGCTTCCGCAACCGCCTCGAGATTGGCGATGTTACCATCTGCAACCGCATCCTTTGCCAGGAGCTCGATTGCATAGTGCTCGATACGGTACAAGCCTTTACCGGCGTCGCTGAGCTCGACCATCTTGACGGACGAAGTACTGATATCAACGCCAATGAGAGGCGGAGATTTTGCCTGCAGGAAATCGAGATTCAAATTGAAGTCGAGTTGCAATGAATTTCCTTTTCAAGATTGCCCAGTTAGGTACATTATGTATAATTTACATTAAATGCTAGCAACAAGTACTGAGCATGTAAAGTAATTTTTTCAGCATTTCTTTTGTCAAGCCAGTGCGCTTATAATCCCCCCCTTAAGTGATTTATGTCAATTGGTTCTGATATTAAATTAAGGCAAGAAAGAGTTTGATGAACTTACGTTGGTGGCGATATCCGCTGTTGGCCTTTTTGGCCTTAGGCCTTGTTTTTTCTGCTGCGATCATCCTGGCGGGAATTCTGGTCTACCCTAACCTCCCGTCGCTGGAGGTGCTGACCGATTACCGGCCCAAAATCCCGCTGCGCGTTTATACTGCTGATGGCGCGTTGATTGGCGAGTTTGGCGAGGAGCGGCGTGCGTTGATCAAGATCGGGGCTGTGCCCAAGCTGATGCGGCTAGCGATTCTTGCTGCAGAAGACGACAGGTTCTATAGCCATGGTGGGGTAGATTACATGGGCGTCGTGCGAGCCGCCCTGGCGAACCTGACCGCAGGCGGCGCACGGGAAGGTGCGAGCACGATTACGATGCAGGTGGCTCGAAATTTTTTCCTGTCCAGTGAGAAAACGCTGACTCGCAAATTCAGTGAAGCGCTGCTTGCGCTGAAAATCGAACACTATTTGTCCAAGGACAAAATTTTCGAGCTTTACGTTAACCAGATTTATCTGGGGCAGCGCGCTTTCGGTTTCGCTGCTGCTTCCCAAACCTACTTCGGGCGCCCGCTTGAACGATTGACCATTGCGGAAGTTGCGATGCTGGCGGGGCTCCCCAAGGCGCCCTCGCGCTACAATCCTGTGGTTAACCCGAAGCGGGCAAAAATTCGACAGCAGTATGTCCTGCGTCGGATGCACGACCTCAAATACATTACCGATGCGGAATATCAGGCCGCGCTGGCGCAGCCTCTGGTGGTGCAGCATGAGGTGCATAATTCAGAGGTCAATGCGGATTATGCGGCGGAAATGGTCCGGCAGGCGATGTTCGCGCGTTATCAGGACACGATCTACAGCAGCGGCATGAAAGTTTACACCACGTTGCACAAGGCGGATCAGGAAGCCGCCAACCAGGCGTTGCGCCAGGGCGTGCTGGATTATGACCGCCGCCATGGCTACCGTGGGCCGGAAGGTTTTGTTGAGCTGCCGGTTGGCGCGGCAAATCTTGAAGAAAGGATGGAAGACGCTTTGGCGGATGCGGAGGAAAGCAACGGCCTGATGCCCGCGATCGTGCTGGAGGCGAATCCGGGGCAGGTAAAGTGCTACATCAAGGGGGGTGAGACTGTCCGGATTGGCAACGAAGGCCTGAAATTCGTGCTTAAAAACCTGAGTGACAAAGCCAGTCCGAAAACACGGCTGCGCCGAGGTGCGCTGATTCGCGTCCAGAAGGATGACAAGGGGGGGTGGCAGATTTTACAATTGCCGCAAATCGAATCGGCGCTTGTCTCGGTGACGCCTCAGGATGGGGCGATTCGCGCTCTGGTCGGAGGGTTCGATTTCAACCGCAGTAAATTCAACCATGTCACCCAGGCGTGGCGTCAGCCGGGCTCGAGCTTCAAGCCGTTTATTTACTCGGCGGCGCTGGAAAAAGGCATGACCGCCGCAACTGTGGTCAATGATGCTCCCATCGTTGTGGATGCGGCTCAAACCGGTGGCCAGGTCTGGGAGCCGAAAAATTACGAGGGTGATTATGACGGCCCGATTCGCTTGCGCATCGCCCTGGCAAAGTCGAAGAATCTGGTCGCTATCCGGGTGTTGCAATCTATCGGTCCGGCGTATGCACAGGATTACATCACCCGTTTCGATTTTTCGCCGGAAAAGCACCCGCCCTACCTGACCATGGCGCTAGGCGCGGGGTCGGTAACTCCCATGCAGATGGCCGCTGCTTATTCGGTGTTTGCCAACGGGGGCTACCGCATGCCGCCTTATTTGATCGACCGGGTCGTCGATGCGCGCGGCGCCCTGCTGTCGCAGGCCAAACCCAAGCGGGCTGGCGCTGATGCCGAGCGCGTGATCGATGCGCGTAATGCATTTATCATGACTTCCATGATGCGCGATGTGATCCGTTTTGGTACCGGTGCGCGTGCCATGCAACTGAATCGTCAGGATCTCGCCGGAAAGACCGGAACTACCAATGATCAGGTCGATGCCTGGTTCGCGGGTTTCAACCCGGGCCTGGTGGCAATTGCCTGGATCGGCTTTGATCAGCCTCGTTCCATGGGCGGAGCAGAAACAGGTGCGCAGGCGGCGTTGCCGATCTGGATGGGTTATATGGGCAAGGCATTGAAAGGCGTGCCGGAAGCAGATCTGGTAGTGCCGGACGGGGTGGCGACAGTCAAAATCAACCCGCAAAGCGGGCTTCGCGTTCCCGACGGGAGCGAGGGAATTTCAGAATATTTTTATCAGGAAAATATTCCGGCCGAGCAGACCGGCGTCATTGAAGGCCTCTTTGGCGGTGGCGCCAAGTCCGCAGAAGAGGTTAAGGATCAACTATTCTGAAAATACCAAGACCGGATGACCCTACCTAAAGATACGGATGAAAAGCCCGTCCAGTTGTATCGGGAGAGAGAGAAAGCGGCGAATCTCCGAATGCGTGAGCGAATCGCACACCAGGCGGCGCGCATTATAGCGGAGGACGGTC
>JAJXTJ010000273.1 GCA_021783895.1 Pseudomonadota bacterium
CGCTGGTGCTCAACCTCTGGGCCACCTGGTGCCCGCCCTGCCGCCGCGAACTGCCTACCCTGGAGCAGGCCGCGCAGCGGGAAAAAGGCGTGCGCATCGTGCTGGTGAACGAAGGCGAGACCGCGCGTCGCGTGGCCGACTTCCTGCGCCGGGAAAAACTCGCGCCCCCGGAGGTGCTGCTCGATCCCGACAGCCGCCTCCTGTCCCACTACCAGTCCCCCGGCCTGCCCACGACGCTGTTCATCGCCGCGGACGGCAAGGTGCAGCGCGTGCACGTCGGCGAACTGTCGGCGGCCACGCTGCAGCAGGGCATCGCGGCGCTGGGTGGAAAGTGAGGCGGCGATTGTTTCACCGTCTTCGCGCGGCCTTCGGTTGACGCATATGGCGCGCCAGCGTACTGACAAAAGGCACACTCCTGGCTAAAATCCAATTATGAAGCCGTTTCGCTGGAGTGAGGAAAAAAACGCGTTTCTCAAGGCCGAGCGCGGTGTGTCGTTCGAGCGGATGGTGGTTGCAATCGAGGCCGACGGCCTGCTCGACATCCTGGCACATCCGAATGCGGCGAGGTATGCCGGTCAGCGCATTCTGGTGATTTCAAGCGATGGGTACGCCTATCTGGTGCCCTTCGTGGAAGAGGAAGACCACTACTTTCTCAAGACGGTGATTCCCAGCCGCAAGGCGACACGAGACTATTTGCGTCAAGGTGATGATGATGCCAAAGACTGACCCCTACGAATCGGACATTGTGGTGGCCTACGAAAAAGGCGCCCTCAAGTCGTTTGCGACAAAGGCGGAACTGGAAAAATTCAAGGCTGCGGCGCGCGCTACTGCCATCAAGGATCGCCGCGTCAACATCCGGCTCTCCAGCGGCGACCTCAAAGACATCCAGGTCAAGGCCTTGGAGGAGGGGATGCCATACCAGACGCTCATTGCCAGTGTGCTGCATAAATACGTGACCGGGCGGTTTGCCGAGCGGGATGAGGGGTCGAAAAAGGCGGCCGCTCGCAACAGGCCCACGAAGGCACGGGCGGATTGACTTCTGGAAGAAATCGAGCCAGGTCGTGCTTTCCCTATCCGATTCATCGGTTGCAAAAATCGAGACCATTGAATGTGGTGAAGACCTGGTTGAATTGCGCAGTGTCCATGAACGCTTGTTCGTGGACGACTCAGAAGCCAACGCCATTTGTATCGGATATCGCCCGATATTCCTGACTCGAAAATCGGTCGCAGTCAAGCTTCGGCAAGGGGTGCAATCAGTTCCTGTTGTCAACTATCCGTTCGAGTGGTGGTATTGGTCCTATGGCGACAAATACTGGGCTGCAGTTTCTGGAGCCGAATCCGCTGTCTATGGACCTCTCCATGCGCCAGAAGGCTATCCTGCCATCGTGAGATGAGGGTAGCGGCGCAGGAGTTGGGGGCTATGTGCTGAATAAACGAGCAACCCATTTCAACACGCTGGCGTGAATTCACCCGATCCAATGCAAGCGTCTTCAAACCAAAGCTTTTCCCCTTCCTCGTTCGCGGACGATTTTTGATTTTCTCCGTGCCTCGCTGCACTCCCCGTTTCCCCATGCAGACCTCCCGCCAGACCCTGGCCGCGATTGGCGGCCTGATGCTCAATGCCTTCGTCTGGGGGGTGTCGTGGTGGCCGTTTCGCCACCTCAATGCGCTCGGGCTGAATCCGCTGTGGGCGACTGCGGCGATCTATGCCGTGAGCACCGTGGCCATCCTGCTGTGGTGGCCGCGGGCGTTGGGGGCGCTGCTGCGCAATCCGGCGTTGTGGCTGATTCTGCTGTCGTCGGGCGCGACCAACGTGGCGTTCAATTGGGGCGTCACCGAGGGCGACGTGGTGCGGGTGGTGCTGCTGTTCTACCTGATGCCGGTGTGGGCGACTTTTCTGGCGCGCTGGATGTTGCGTGAGCGCTTCACGCCACTGATCGGGCTGCGGCTGGCGCTGGCGCTGGCCGGGGCGATGGTGGTGCTGTGGCCAGCGGACGGCGGGTTGCCGCTGCCGCAACATCCGGCCGACTGGCTGGGCGTGCTGGGCGGCATGTTCTTCGCGCTCAACAATGTGATGCTGCGCAAGTACGCCCACACCCCGCCGGAGGCGCGCGGCCTGGCGATGTTCGCTGGCGGAACGATCGTGGCGGGCTGCTTGGCGGCGCTGCTGGCGGCGCGCGGGGCAGTCAGTCCGCTGCCGGCCATGGCCCCGGACTGGATGGTCGCGGTCGGGCTGCTGGCGGCGGCATTTCTCGCCGCCAATCTGGGGCTGCAATATGGCGCCGAGCGCCTGCCCTCGGCACTGACCGCTGTGGTGATGACGGTGGAAGTCGTGTTCGCCAGCGGCAGCGCGGTGCTGCTGGGCGCGGAACGCCTGAGCGCGCAGGCTGTGTTCGGTGGTAGCCTCATCCTGCTCGCGATCCTGCTTGCCGCCTGGCGGCGGCCGACGCCGCAGCCCCCCGCCTTGCCGCACCGGGAGACCCAGACATGACTGCTGCCGCCCCATCCTCCGCGCACACCGTGTTCGACTTTTCCGCCGCCGACATCGGCGGGCAGGAGCAAGCGCTGGCCCGCTGGCGCGGGCAGGTGCTGCTGATCGTGAACACAGCCAGCGCCTGCGGTTTCACCCCGCAATACGGCGGGTTGCAGGCGCTGCAGGACCGCTATGGCCCGCAGGGCTTCAGCGTGCTGGCGTTTCCGTGCAACCAGTTCGGCGCGCAGGAGCCGGGCAGCGCGGCCGAAATCGCCGATTTCTGCGCCAGTCGCTACGCCACGACCTTTCCGTTGTTCGCCAAGGTCGATGTCAACGGTGCGCACGCCCATCCGCTGTGGCGCTGGCTGACCGACGAGGCCTCGGGCCTGCTCGGCTCGCACGCCATCAAGTGGAATTTCACCAAGTTCCTGGTCGGCCGCGACGGCCAGGTGCTCAAACGCTACCCGCCGCAGGAGAGGCCGGAATCCATAGGCCCCGATATCGAAATGGCCCTGCAGGAGCCCGTACCGGTGCCGTGATCGGCCTGAGGAGACTGTCGGACTTGAGGGTCGTGAGCTGCGATTGGGCTGGGCGGCGCCCTGCGGCACCGGCTTTTTGGCCCATAGTCACCGCTATGGGCCTGCGAATCCGGCCCCACAGTGCATCCACCCGGCCCATTCTCGCTCTCAGTCCCCAAGCCCGACAGACTCCTATGGCTTGCCGTGCAGCGCTTCGTCGAGCAGCTCGACCCAGTGCTGCACCGGAATGGTGGTGCCGGTCTGCAGGTGCTGGATGCAGCCGATGTTGCCGCTGACGATGCGTTGCGGCGCGGTTTCCGCCAAGTGCTGCAGCTTGCGGTTGCGCAACTCCTTCGAGAGTTC
>JAJXTJ010000274.1 GCA_021783895.1 Pseudomonadota bacterium
TGTCTCGATCTATCGGGTGGAAAGCCATTGTCGCGTCCGTCAAATTTAATGACTATGATTATAGCATAATACCGGCCAAGCCCGACAGGCTGCTAGGCGGCAAGCTGTTCGCGCGGTTTGACGTTTTTCTCGATTTCCTGGCCCACGGCTGCGCGCGCTTTTTTGACATCATAGCTGCTTTGCAGACTCATCCAGAAGTCGGGGCTGGTGCCGAAGAATTTGGCGAGGCGCAGGGCGGTGTCCGCGGTGATGCCGCGTTGCTCGTTGAGGATAGCCGTGATCCGGTTGGTGGGTACGCCCAGCGCCTTGGCAAGGGCGTTGGCCGAGAGGCTGAGTTCGTCCAGTTCATCCTTGAGGATTTCGCCGGGGTGGATGGGGCGCATTCCGTTCATGTTTAATCTCCTTAATGGTAATCCACGATTTCCACGTTGTAAGCGTCGGCATCTTTCCATTCGAAGCAGACGCGCCATTGCTGGTTGATGCGGATGCTGAACTGGCCGGATCGGTCGCCGCTTAATGCCTCGAAACGGTTGCTGGGCAAGCCCATCAAGTCATGGATGGTTTTTGCGTTGTCCAGTATTTCCAGCCTTCTTTCGGCCTGCGCGGCACAGGATTCAAATTTCCTGATGCGCTTGCCCTGGTAAAGGGCTTCGGTATCCTGGCAGCGAAAAGATTTAATCATGGTTCAATATATTAAAGTTTATGCTGTACGTCAAGCGTAACGGAAGGCCAAGGCGATGGCGCCCGCTGGGTTGCACGCGGCGCAGCTTTTTCCTGTAAAATCGCGCTATCCGCAACTCACTTGCACGCCATCATGCTAAACATCAAACGTTATTCCACAGCCCATCCGGATTTCCAGGCGCGGCTGACCGACCTGCTGGCTTTCGAGGGCGCGCAGGACGAGTCCATCGACAACGTGGTTGCGGGTATTCTGCACGACGTCAAGGCGCGGGGCGATGCCGCCGTGCTGGAGTACACGCAGCGTTTCGACCAACTGGACGCGGCCTCCGCCACCGAACTGGAACTTTCGCAGCCCCGCCTCAGGCAGGCGCTCGACAACCTGCCCGCCGCGCAGCGCGAGGCGCTGCAACAGGCGGCGGAGCGGGTGCGGGTTTACCACGAAAAACAATTGATGCAGTCGTGGAATTACACCGAGGCCGATGGCACGATGCTCGGCCAGCAGGTGACGGCGCTCGACCGGGTCGGCCTGTATGTGCCGGGCGGCAAGGCGGCCTATCCTTCGTCGGTGCTGATGAATGCGATTCCCGCCAAGGTGGCCGGGGTGAAGGAACTGATCATGGTGGTGCCGACGCCGGGCGGTCTGGTCAACGAGCTGGTGCTGGCCGCTGCGGCGGTATGCGGCGTGGATCGGGTGTTCACCATCGGCGGTGCGCAGGCGGTCGGCGCGCTGGCATATGGCACGCAGACCGTGCCGCAGGTGGACAAGATCGTCGGCCCCGGCAATGCCTACGTCGCCGCCGCCAAGCGCCGCGTGTTCGGCGTGGTCGGCATCGACATGGTGGCCGGGCCTTCCGAGATCCTGGTGATCTGCGATGGCAAGACCGACCCGGACTGGATCGCGATGGACCTGTTTTCGCAGGCCGAGCACGACGAGCTGGCGCAGTCCATCCTGCTCGCCACCGATGCCGCCTTTATCGACGCGGTGCAGGCCAGCATAGCCAAACTGCTGCCGCAGATGCCGCGCCAGGAAATCATCCGCACCGCACTGGAATCACGCGGTGCACTGATCCAGGTGAAGGATCTGGACGAGGCGGCAGATATCGCGAATTACATCTCGCCCGAGCATCTCGAGCTCTCCATCGAGGACCCGGTCGCGATGGCGAAAAAGATCAAGCACGCCGGCGCCATCTTCATGGGCCGCCGGACTTGCGAGGCGCTGGGCGATTACTGCGCCGGCCCCAACCACGTGCTGCCGACCTCGCGCACGGCGCGTTTTTCCTCGCCGCTGGGCGTCTACGATTTCCAGAAGCGCAGCAGCCTGATCATGGTGTCCGAGGCGGGCGCCCAGGTGCTGGGCAAGATTTCGATGGTGCTGGCCGAGGGCGAGGGTTTGCAGGCGCACGCCCGTTCCGCCGAATATCGCGTGAAGGTCTGAGCATCGCCATGAGCCGCTATTGGAGCAGCATTGTCCACGACCTGACGCCCTATGTGCCGGGCGAGCAGCCCAAGCTGGCCAATCTGGTCAAGCTCAATACCAACGAGAACCCCTATGGCCCGAGCCTGCGTGCGCTGGAGGCGCTGCGCGGCGAAGTGGGCGATACCCTGAGGCTTTACCCCGATCCCAACAGTGACCGGTTGAAGGAGGCCATCGCCGCTTTCTATGGCGTGACATCGGCCCAGGTGTTCGTCGGTAACGGTTCCGACGAGGTGCTGGCGCACGCTTTCCTTGCGTTGCTCAAGCACGACGCCCCGGTGTTGTTCCCGGATATCACCTATAGTTTTTACCCGGTATATTGCGGCCTGTATGGGATTGAGCATCAGCAGTTGCCGCTGACCGAGTCTTTCGAGATTCGGGTTGACGATTATTTCAGGCCGAATGGCGGCATCATTTTCCCCAACCCGAACGCACCCACAGGCTGTCCGTTGCCCGTATCCGAGATCGAGCGCCTGCTTCAGGCTAACACCGAATCGGTGGTGGTGGTAGACGAGGCCTACGTGGATTTCGGTGCCGAGTCGGCTGTGGGTCTGGTCAATCGCTATCCAAATCTGCTGGTCATTCATACCCTGTCGAAATCCCGTTCGCTGGCGGGGCTGCGCGTGGGCTATGCAATCGGCCATCCGGACCTGATCGAGGCGCTGGCGCGGGTGAAGGACAGTTTCAACTCCTACCCGTTGGACCGTCTTGCCATTGCCGGGGGTGCCGCCGCAATCGAGGATCGCGCTTATTTCGAGGACACTTGCCGCAAGGTGATCGCTACCCGCACCCGGCTGGTGGCCGATCTCGAATCGCTGGGTTTCGAGGTGCTGCCCTCCGCAGCCAACTTCGTTTTCGCCCGCCACGGCAGGCATGAGGGTGCGGAGCTTGCCGCCAAGTTGCGCGAGCGCAGCATAATCGTGCGGCATTTCAAAAACCCGCCGCGCATCGCGCAGTTCCTGCGCATCACGGTCGGGACGGATGGGCAGTGCGGGTTGCTGGTTAGGGCTCTGAAGGAAATTCTGGGCCGGAATAATCCCAAATAGCTCATTGGAAAATTCAACCTGTATCCCCCTTTGAAAAAGGGGGATACAGGGGGATTTAGCGGTGTTGGAACCTTGCCGCCATCGTCAAATCCCCCTAGCAGCCTGTCGGACTTAAACCCCGCCCCATAAATCGATTTAACGATCCGGG
>JAJXTJ010000275.1 GCA_021783895.1 Pseudomonadota bacterium
ATGTCATTAAAACTGTGTCTGACATTCTTGCGGGCAAGCTGCGCGTGCCGATTGTAGTCGATGTCAACCGCTGAGCACGCCCACAAGCGTATGGCGACACCAGGTCGGGAATAAGGGCAAGCAAACCATATCTGTCACGGACGGAGCCAGCATTGCGAACCACACATATCCTTGCCATCTCGGGCAGCCTGCGCAAAGCATCGCTCAACACCGCCCTGCTCCGCGCCGCCGCACGCCTGGCCCCCTCCGGCATGTGCATCGAACTGTTTGGCGAACTCGGCGCACTGCCGCTGTTCAACCCGGATATCGAAGCGACTGATCCACCGGCAGTGGCAAATTTCCGGGCTCGTCTTCTGGCGGCAGACGGCGTTCTGATTGCCAGCCCCGAATACGCGCACGGCGTAACCGGTGCGATGAAAAATGCGCTGGACTGGATGGTGGGTTGCGAGACATTCGTAAACAAACCGGTTGCCCTGCTCAATGCTTCACCACGCGCTGTCCATGCGCAGGCCTCGCTCAAGGAAACCATCGCCACCATGTCTGCCCGGATCGTTGACGAGGCTTCAATAGCCGTACCCATTCTTGGCGCCAGGCTTGATGAAGCGGGGATCGTTTCCCATCCCGTAATTTCGGCGGCTCTTTGCGAAGCGCTACAGGTGTTTCAGGCGGCGATAGCTGGCTATCAAGCGGAAGTTGCCCGGAGCTGGATATAGCATGACGCACCGTCATTGATATGCACGTTACCGATCTAGCCATCAATAAAGTAATGGGAATGCGGTTTGCCGCACCCGGGGATAGCCACATCCTGGAGATGCCGGAGTCGCCGCTGCTCCTCAATCATCTGGGCAGCATTCACGCGGGGGCGCAGTTCGCCCTGGCCGAGGCATGCAGCGGCGCATTCCTGCAGCGCCATCTGGATGACGGGCAGAATCAGGTATTGGCTGTTCTACGCACGTCGGACGTGAAATTCCGCAACCCTGCACACGGCTGCCTGCGCGCCTCTGCCCAATTTGGCGGCGCATCAGCCGAGTCACTGTCCAGCCAACTGGCTGCGCGCGGCCGCACGTTGGCCTCCGTGTTGGTCGAGGTATCCGACGCGCAAGGCGTCGTCACCATGAATGGCCGCTATCACTGGTTTTTACGGTAAGTTAACCCGACTGTAATGCAACCTCTCCTGATCCTCACTGCCGCGGACTGAGGCTACCTGCCGTAGCCCGGCCCATTTCGTAGCGTAGCCGGGTCGGTCCGTCCTCCCCCTGCTTTTCCAGCCATACCAGGTGCAGGTTGCCCTGGCTATCCATGGCGATGGAAGGGTCGGACTGGACGCCAGCGCCCGCTGCCCCGGGCACGTTGACATTGTCGCTCCATCCCGAGGCGGTCGGCCAGGCAAGCCAGATATCCGGGCTGCCGTCGCGATTGTCGTCCCATACCACCGCGAGCTTGCCATTGCGGTCGCCGGCAATCGCCGGGTGCCATTGCGGCGTGTTGTCGCCAAAGCTGTCCTCGACCATCTGGTTGGCGCCGAAATGCGCTCCGCCGTCCGTGCTGAACGCCGCGTACACATCGTAGCCGGACAGGAAATCCCGCTTATCGGACCACACCGCAGCGACATTATTGTCTGCCTCGGCAGCCAGCGCGACCCGCATGGCACCGGTGCCCGGACCGACGCCGGCATTGCGCGCGTCGCGCCGGGTTTCGTTCATCTGTGCGGGCGCCGCGAATTTTCCGCCGCTCGTGGCATGGCTGTACATGATGGTCGTATGCCCCTTGCGGCGATCCTCCCAGGCGATCACAAGCTCGCCTGTTTGCAGGGCTGCGACACTGGGGTAGAGCTGATCTCCAGTCAACGGCGTGCCATCCACCGCCGCTGCCCTACCCGCTGCCAGCCTGTCGGTACCGGAGGCGAAGCCAAGCTTTTCCGCATGAATCCCGGCGTAGTGCCCATCGCGTTGCGACCAGGCTGCCCATAGCCCGGCCTGGGAAGAAAATCCGACGCTCGCCGTGCTGCTGTCGTGACCAGCCAGTTTGATGGCCGGTCCCATCTGAGTGGCACTCACAACCCGCGCCCAGACACCGCCATCCTCTTCCCACGCCAGCGCGAAACGGCCATCGTGCAGAGAGACAATACCGGGTTGGAACGCTTCCTTGCCCCCGCTCACCTGCCGGTCCGCCGCAAATCCGCTTTCTGTGGACCGTTTCACCGCAACATAGCAGCGTGACACGCCATCCCGGTTGTCTTCCCACGCCACCGCGACGGCAGCCCCGGAAACGGCAATACTCTTGCGCCACGCAGCCTCCACATGGTGAAACACTTGCGCGCCATGGACCGGTGTGACATCAATGGGTTGATCGAACGTCCACGGCGCAGCCAATACCGTTGCCGGGAGCATAAAAATCGCAAGCGTCAGCGCACGTATCATGAAGGTTTCCCGCCCAGAAACTGCAGCAGCGTCTGGGTCTTGTAAAAGCCCCCGTTCACGTAGCGGTCGAAATCCTTGAAATCCTGAATGGTTTTGTAGCCGGGAATTTTGACGATTTCCTTGCCTTGCGGGTCGAGAAATACGAACAGGGGCGTGGCGAAAGCATTGAAGCGCGCGCCGAGTTCCGCTTCGGTGATCCGCTCCCCGGAAGGCAGGCGAAGGCGCTTGCCGCTTTCCGCATCGACGTAGACCAGTACGTAGTGCTCCGTATACAGCCGGTGGATCTCGGGATCGGAAAAGCTTTCCTTGTTGGTCTTCGCGCACCAGCCGCATCCATAGCGGCCGAAATACAGGAATACCGGCTTGTTCTGCTGTTTGGCGAGGCGCAAACCGTCGCCGTAGGAAACGAAGGGATAGTGGTCGGGCGGATCGGCAAAGGCGGGCGTAGCGCAACACATGACGGCAAACAGCATACCCAGCAACAAACGTTTCATTTCATTCTCCTCATACCGATCACGATTGCGTGAATGGAACATATTACATGCCCCGGTTAGCCGGAACATCCCGATGCCTGGCTGACCCGTGCCAGCGCCTCAGCAATGATATGCCTGGGCGAGGCCAGGTTCAGGCGCATGAAGCCGCTGCCGCCGGTACCGAAAACCGTGCCGGGATTCATGCCCAGTTTGGCCTGATGAATAAAAAAATCGCGCAGCGCCGGGTCACTCAATTGCATGTCGCGGCAGTCGAGCCAGGCAAGGTAAGTGCCCTCGGGCGCAATCGGCCGGATGCCGGGCAAATGCTGGCGCGCATAGTCGAGCACAAAATCGCGGGTGTCCTGCAGGTAGGCCATCAGCGCATCGAGCCAGGCGCCGCCGCCACGGTAGGCGGCTTCAAAAGCGACGATGCTGAACGGGTTGCTGGCGCTGA
>JAJXTJ010000276.1 GCA_021783895.1 Pseudomonadota bacterium
ACGGCGTGATAGTCGATCAAAAGTTGCGTGCCTGCGCCCAGCCCTTCGGCCACCGCCTCGAACACGGTCAAGCCGGGCTGGAACAGCGGCTCCTGCGGCACGCTCGCCAGCTTCAGCGCCGGCGCGCGCCAAACCTTGCCGTCGTCTGCGGCGGCGACGCCGGATATGAGCTTCAGCAGGCTGGATTTGCCGGTGCCGTTGCGGCCGATCAGGCCGATGCGCTCGCCCGGTTCGATGACCAGATCGGCGTGGTCGAGCAAAGGCACATGGCCATAGGCGAGGCAAATCTGGGAAAGCTGGAGGAGAGGCATCGAAAACCGAAGTCGTAGGCAGGAAGCGACGCCAAGGATACCTCATCGCGGCCACATTCCCGCGAATTACCGACGCTACGCGGCGTATTTTACCGAACGGATCTCCGTAATCGGCAGCATGGCGATGTCGCGCAGCTTCTCGTAGCGCTCGTTGGCCAGGTCGACCATCGTGCCCAGCTGCGAGTAGGATGAGGCGACGAAATGCTCCTGACCGTCCTCGCCTTTGCGCGTAATGCCGAAATCAACGGCGGCGCGCTTCTGCTGCGCCAGCTTGCTCAGCAGGTTCTTCGTCGCCCAGATGGTGCCAAATCGCGCGAATTCGCTCAGACGGGAGGCATGGTTGATGGTATCCCCAAGCACCGCGAACTCCACGCTGGTAGCGGTCTGGAACGTACCCAGCCACTCCTGGCCCTCATGCAGCCCGGTGTTGAGGTAGAGCTCGTTGAGCCAGTTCTTGCGCAGCTGCCACTTCTTGCTGATTTTCCTGATTTCCGATTTCAGCTCCTGCGCGCAGGCCAGCGCGTTGAAAATGTAGTCGCTGTCGGGCTGCGGGAAAAAATAATAGACCATGCCGTCGCCTACATGCTTGCCGTAGGTGCCGTAGTACTTTCTGAAAACCGGCCCCATGGTGGTCCAGATTTCGTTGATCAGCTCGAAGTACTCTTCCGGCGGCAGTTCGGAACAGATTTTGACCGAGTTCTGCAGATCGGCGACCATCACAGCGAGCGGGGTGAGCACCGGCAGGCGCTTGCGCATCAGATCGCGGATCACCGCGTCGCGCTGGCTGAGGAAATCCAGCAGCGACGCGTTGTACTGCTGCGCCGGAATGTACACGACGAAAATGCCTTCGCGAAAGAAGGAGGCGAACACGCGCCAGCTTTCCGCGTGCCCGGCGGAATCGATCAGGTCGACCGAGAAATCGAGGATGGGCTTGCGCTCGGAGGTGGCCACCGCTTCGCCGTACAGCTGGTCCGCCAGCGCCAGTGCGCCCCGGTCCAAGCCCCGCAGCAGCCCGAGAACGCTGCTTTTGGCCAGACGGCTCTTGGCCAAAGCCAGGTGGATGCGCAACAGTTCCGAGTCGAAATAGTTCGACTTCTCGGACACGGCCTGAAACAGCAGCAGGAACAGATTGCGCGCCTCGCTGTGCGCAGGCAGCGTATCCAGACCGGAAAGAATGCGCTTGCGCGCCGCATCGTTGTACCAGGTAAGCTCGAAGTTGTAATTCACCATGTAGGCCGGATGCGGCACATCTTCCAGCGTCAGCCGCAGCGCACGGCGATTGTCGGGCGCCGCCGGTTGCGCCTGTTCCACGGCCGGGATTTCGGCTGCGGCGGCTTTCGGCCCGACGGCAAGCGGCCCCTGCCCGGACTGGGAAATTCCTATGCGTGCAACTACCTCGGCCATGGTCAACCCTTCCCCTTTCAGTCGTTGGACTTCTTCAATCTGGTTTATCGCTTCCTCAGGAAAATACCCCATCATCTTTGCATCACCCTCTTCAGGCTGGGGCTGTTTGAGTAGCGGCTTGGACAGTATACCTAACTTAATGTAATTATTTAGAGTTGCACGTGAAATGCCAGTTTTCTCTAATATTTCTTTGCTGGATTTCATATTGGTTTGAGCTCGAACCGGGCTGAGGCCGGATACTTTTCCCTAAAATTTATACTGTATAAACGATAAAATAGACACTTGTACAAGTATTGTCAAGCATTATTTAGACAGTTTAATTTATCTGTCTAAATGATCCTCCGGCGAGTATTCCGGGATGCGGGTTCCGCCTCTCTCCGCTCGTCAAATTCCGAGGGGAATGACCGCTGTGATGGATGTCAAACGTGGCGGAAACGCTTCGCGCTAGTCTGTTTCATATCGTTCCTGTCGCGGCCCCATCATGTCGAAACCAGCCCCCAGGCCCCTTACGGTGGAAGAACTGGCGCACCGCTGCGATCCGCGGCAGTTCAGCTTCGCCACTACCGATGAGCTCGAGGACATAGGCACCATCCCGGGCCAGGAGCGCGCCACCAACGCCATCGAACTGGCCGCCGGCATCGACCGCGACGGCTACAACCTGTACGTCATGGGCTCCGCCGGCTGCGGCCGGCACACGCTGGCGCGGCAGCTGATAGAAGCGCGCGCCAAACCCGCCGCGCGTCCGTCCGACTGGGTCTACGTCAACAACTTCGTGCAGCCGCACCGCCCCATCGCGATCGAACTGCCGCCCGGCCGCGGCACCGGCTTGGGCAAGGACATGGCGCGGCTGGTCGAGGAGTTGCGCAGCAACATCCCGGCGGTGTTCGAGGGCGACGAATACCGCTCCAAGGTCGACAGCATCGACGCCGAATTCAAGGAACGCCACGAAAAGGCGTTTTCCGGACTGGGCGACGAATCCATGGCACAGGGCGTCGCCTTGCTGCGCACCCCGGCTGGGTTTTCCTTCGCGCCGGTCAAAGATGGCGAAGTGATGGGCGCCGAAGAGTTCGCCAAGCTGCCCGATGCAGAGCAGCAGCGGGTCAAGGGCGCGATCGAGACCTTGCAGTCCAGGCTGGAGCGGTTGATCCGCGACACCATGCGCTGGCGCAAGGAGCGCCTCGAGCGCATCCGTGAGCTGAACCGCGAGATGACGCTGTTTGCCGTCGGGCACCTGGTGGACGAACTGAAGCAGCGCTACGCCGAATGGCCGCGCGTGGTGGAATACCTGGATGCGGTGCGGCACGACGTCATCGAAAACGCAGACGATTTCCGCAAGACGGACGAAGAGCCTTCGCCCATGGCGCGGCTGATGCAGCAGGAGGAACCCTCGCTGCGGCGCTATCAGGTCAACGTGCTGGTGGACAACGGCGCACCGGACGGCTCGCCGGTCGTGTACGTCGACCATCCGACGCTGCAGAATCTGGTCGGCCGCATCGACCACATCTCGCGCCTGGGTACGCTGGTCACCGATTTCGGCCTGATCAAGTCCGGCGCGCTGCATCGCGCCAACGGCGGCTACCTGCTGGTGGACGCGATCCGCCTGCTGACCCAGCCATTTGCCTGGGAAGG
>JAJXTJ010000277.1 GCA_021783895.1 Pseudomonadota bacterium
GCTCTCGGCTGCGCCGACATGGCGCAGATCGCTCGCCGCATCTGTGTAGCGGCGGCGCGGGGAATCTCTGCCTTGGGCGTCGAGGCGAGATACCGCCCGCGCAACGACATTGAGGTGGAGGGAAAAAAGATTTCCGGCACCGGCGGCGCGTTCGAGGGCAATGCCCTGATGTACCAGGGCACGCTGCTGCTGCGGTTCGACGTGGAAAAAATGCTGCGCGTGCTGCGCGTTCCGACCGAAAAGCTTTCCGACAAGGTGATTTCTTCGGCGCGGGAGCGGGTGACGAATTTGGCCGATCTGCTCGGCCAGGTGCCCGACTTGGAGGCGGTCAAGGCGGCGCTGATCGGAACATTTTCCAATGAATTCGGCGTTTCCTTCGTCTCCGGCGAACTGGTTGCGGCAGAGTTGGCGCGCTATCGAGAGGCGTTGGCCGAGATCGGCCATCCGGACTGGGTCAAACTGATCGACAGCCCGGCGGCGGATAGGCCGATCCGGCATGCATCCCGCAAATTTCCCGGTGGCCTGCTGCGGGTAAGCCTGGCGTTCGATGCGTGCGCCGGTCGCATCATGCAAGTGTGGTTCAGCGGCGATTTCTTCGTCAGCCCGAAGCGCGCGGTAGTCGATCTGGAAGCGGCGCTGCGCAACGTTCCGCCGGATGGGATCGAAGAAATTATCCGGTCATTTTTCGCTTTGCAGCAGGCGGACCTGCTGATGCTGACGCCGGATGACTTTGCTGCGGTGATCCGGCAGGCGGTCGGATGAGAGTGGAAGTGGACGTGCTGGTGGTCGGCCTCGGGCCGGCGGGCGGCGCGGCGGCACTGGCTGCCGCGCAGGCCGGATTACGCGTGGCAGCGGTGGAGCGGCGGAAGGAAATCGGCGTGCCGGTGCAGTGCGCCGAATTCATTCCTCTGCCGCTGGCTTGTTATGCCATATCCGAGGGTGTGCTGCAGCAGCGCATTCAGGGCATGATCAGTCACCTGCCTTCGGGGAAGGCGGAAAAAAGCGATACTCCCGGCCTGATGATAGACCGTGCCGCATTCGATCGGGGATTGGCGCGGCAGGCCGAGCAAAGCGGCGCCAGGCTGTATTCGAACAGCCGCCTGGTCGGGCTGGATAGCGCAGGTTCATCGGCTATCGCGGTTACGCCGCAGGGTGAGATACGCTTTGATTACCGGCTGCTGGTCGCAGCCGACGGGCCGCACTCCTTCGTGGCAAGGTCGCTCGGCCTGCCGCAGCAGGAAACGGTACATGCCCGGCAATATACCGTGCCGCTGCTCGAGGATAACAATTTATCATCCTCTCCCCAGCCCTCCCCCATCAAGGGGGAGGGAGCCTCCATTTTCCCCCATGGGAGAGGGCTGGTCGGTGGCGGCGGCTACGGCGCGAGCGAGGAGGGGGTCTCCCTCTCCTCTCGCGGGAGAGGGCTGGGGAGAGGGGGTAGCTTGAAAGCCGCTTGCACTGAAATCTGGCTGTCATCCGACTATCCCGGCGGCTATGCCTGGCTGTTTCCCAAGGGCGGAGTGGCCAACCTGGGTCTCGGTGTGGACAAGTGTTATGGTGCTGATCCCAAAGCCTTGCTGGATGCGCTTCACTGCGATCTGATCGATCAAGGGCGGGTGGGTGAAACGATCCTGCGCCGCACCGGTGGGGCGATTCCGGTCGGTGGTTTGCGCCCGAATCTGGTGGTGGGAAATGTGCTGTTCGTCGGCGATGCGGCCGGATTGACGCATCCCGTTACCGGTGCCGGCATCGCTGCCGCCGTGGCGTCAGGCGAGCGTGCCGGACAGGCTGCGGCAGCCTGGCTGAATGCGCGGGATGGGCATGCGTTGATGGATTTTGAAGAGGATACTCGCGACCAGTTCGGCGCCAGCCTGGAACGCGCGGTGGCGCGCCGGGTCTGGCTAGGGAAGTGTTGGGGAACGCCAGCGGCGAATCATGACAGGATACAGCGACGCGGATGGATCGCTTTCCCGGAATATTTTGATGAGAGTTAATTTTGAAAAAAGCTGTTCACCACAGAGACACAGAGAAAAACAAGAGATTGAGTTTTACCCGCGCAGGGTGAGGTTTGAGCACCTGTTTGTTTTCTTTTGAATTATCTCTGTGCCTCTGTGTCTCGGTGGTTCAATAGCTCCTGGATTTAGGGTAATGACATGACTTTCGTTGATTTCTACCATCCCGACAACCGCATCAAAACGCCAGCCATGCGTTCCCCCGAATACGTCCAGATGAGCACGGCAGCCGCCATTACGCTTGGCCTGATCCCGGGCCGCATGTACCGCACCGACTGCACCCATTGTCTCAACCTGCTGCTCACCTATCCCGAGGGCTGCCGCGCCAATTGCGCCTACTGCGGTCTGGCGCGGCACCGCGAGGAGGCGCGCGACTACGCCGACCGCAACTTCATCCGCGTGGACTGGCCGGCACTGCGCTACCGGGAAGTGATAGAGCGAGTTCGGGCCGGCGGGGACAAGGGGCGGTTCCAGCGTATGTGCATTTCCATGATCAGCCACCCCGACTCAAATCGCGATACGCTCGCGTTGTTGGAGTTGTGGGTTGCGGCGCTACCCGATATCCCTGTTTCCATCCTTTCCAATCCCACCACCATGGAACGCGACGATCTGGCTTGCCTCAAGCTGGCTGGTGCGGACATCTTCACCGTGGCGCTGGACGCGGTGACGCCGGAAATTTTCGAGCGCACCCGAGGCAAGGCTGTGGACAGCCCTCACCGCTGGGAAAAATACTGGCAGACGATAGTCTGGGCGGCGGAAATCTTCGGTCCGGAAAAATTCGGGGCGCACCTGATTTGCGGCATGGGGGAAACCGAGCGCGAATTGCTCGAAGTCGTACAACGTATCAAGGAGTTGGGCGGCCATAGCCATCTGTTTGCCTTCTTCCCCGAAAAAGGTTCCCTGATGGAGGATAGTCCGGCCTGCGACCAAGCGCAGTGGCGGCGGGTGCAACTCGCCCGTTACCTCATCGACTATGCCGGTGGTGATTTCCACCGCATGACGTTCGATGAAACGGGGCAGGTGGCTGATTTCGGCGTAACCGAAAGCGACCTGGAGCAGATCATCAATGCCGGCAAGCCATACCGTACTTCCGGCTGTCCAGGCAACGAGGATGGCGATGCTTCGGCCTGCAACCGGCCCTATGGCGACAGCAATCCAACTAACATTTTGTCATATCCGTTTAAGTTGAATCCGGAAGATATTGAAATCGTTCAACTTCAGATGAAAGGTGAAAGGGTAAAATCTTTTCAGGAATAAGCCGGGTTGTTGCGAAAAAGCAACAAAAAATGTTTTTTAATGGATTGTTTTAATTGAAACGCATTGCGTATA
>JAJXTJ010000278.1 GCA_021783895.1 Pseudomonadota bacterium
ATGAAACAACCGCCCACGAGCTGGTGCAAACGGTGAAACTGATGTCGGAGGTCAAGGTGGTGCGGCGCTGGCCGCAAACGCGGCGCGAACCGGCCTTACCCCCGGCGGCGAAGGCGCTGATGGAAAAAGCGGCGAAAGTCAAAGTGATCGCCATAGGCGCCTCGACCGGTGGCCCACCCGTGCTGCAAACAATCCTGGCGATGCTGCCAAGGGATTTACCCGTGCCGGTGTTGATTGTCCAGCACATGGCCGCGAGCTTCATTCATGGATTCGCCGAGCGGCTGGCGCAGTCATCAGGCCTGCCGGTGCATGTCGCCATGCACGGCGAGTACCTTGTTCCCGGTCACGTCTATGTGGCGCCCGACGAATGCCAGATGAGGGTGGATCACGGTGGAAAAATCGTCCTGACCGGGGACGGGCCTGAAAACGGGCTGCGTCCCTCTGTCTCCTATTTGTTCCGCTCGCTTGCCGCAGTGTACGGAGGTAACGTTGTCGCCGGGCTGCTCACCGGCATGGGACGCGATGGCGTCGGAGAATTGAAACTGCTGCGGGACAAGGGCGCGATTACCTTCGCCCAGAACAGGGAAAGTTCCGTGGTACACGGCATGCCAGGAGAAGCGATCAAGCTTGGCGCGGCGACGTATATTCTGGCACCGGACAAGATTGCCGCCGTGCTGACAAGTTTGGCAAATAACAGGATGGAGGTTGAATGATGAAATCCGCAATGAGCAACAGCCTCGACATTCTCATCGCCGAGGATAGCCGAACCCAGGCAGAACAGCTTGGTTTTCTGCTCGAACAGCACGGTTACCAGGTGAACATCGCGGTCAACGGCCGGCTGGCACTGGAAGCCGCACAGGCGCAGAAACCCACTCTGATCATCAGCGACATCGTGATGCCGGAGATGGATGGTTATGAACTGTGCCGTGCGATCAAGTCCGATGAAAGGCTGAAGGATATTCCGGTGATCCTGGTGACCACGCTTTCTGATTCGCAGGACGTGATCCGCGGGCTGGAATGCGGTGCGGACAACATCATCCGCAAACCCTATGAAGAGCGCTATCTGCTGTCGCGCATCAATTACCTGTTGATGAACCTTGATATGCGCAGGGAACACAAGATGCAGGTGGGCGTAGAAATTAACCTGGGTGGCCAGAAATACTTTATCAATTCGGAGCGGCAACAAATCCTGGATCTGTTGATCTCGACTTACGAACAGGCGGTTCATATCAACACTGAGCTCAAGCAGCGAGAGGCTGAATTAGATCATTCAAATCAGATATTGAACGGGTTATACCGAATCGCAGAGGGACTGAATCAGTCTTCCAGCGAACACGAGGTGGCCGAATCAGCGCTGGAACGTGCACTGGAACTGCCCGGAGTCCAGGGCGGCTGGATTTGCATACGCGAAGGCGAGTCCGGTTTCCGACTCGTTGCCGCGCGCAACCTCCCACCGGCGTTGACCGTTCCCGGCGCGCTGGATGGCGACTGTGCTTGCCGCAGGCTGCTTCTCTCCGGCAAGCACGACACGGTGAGCAATATCATCGAATGCGAACGGATCATCAAGGCCCGAGGCGACACGAATGGGTTGCGCTACCACGCTACCGTGCCGCTGTGGATAGGTGAGCGCACTTTCGGGTTGATGAATCTTGTCGGAGAAGAGCAGGGTCTGTTTGATGAGGCGGAACTGAGGGTATTGCTCGGCGTCGGCAATCTGTTGGCAGTGGCAATTGAGCGGGCCAGACTGCACGAACATCTCGAACAGTTGGTCGATGAACGGACTGCCAAGCTCGAAGCGGAAATCGCGGAAAGAAAGCGCATCGAACAGGAACAAACTCGACTGGTGTCGATCATCGAGGCGACCCCCGATTTCGTGGCTACCGGGGATCTTGACGGCCATGCGCTTTATGTGAACCAGGCTGGCCTGCGCATGCTCGGCGCAGGGCCGGACATTTCCGAACTGCGCGTGGGTGCAGGCCAACCGGATTGGGCACTCAAGCTGGTACGGGAGACGGGCATTCCCCACGCCATCGAACAGGGAACATGGAGCGGTGAAACCGCCTTCCTGCGACCGGACGGGACGGAGATGCCGGTATTGCAGGTCATCATCGCGCACAAGAGGCAAGACGGATCGGTGGAGTACCTGTCCACCATCGCGCGCGACATCACCCAGCGCAAGGAAAACGAAGCCAGGATCAGGCGGCTTAACCGGATTTACAGCGTGCTCAGCGGTATCAACACCACGATCGTGCGTGTCCGCGACGAGGGGAAACTGTTCGGTGAAGCCTGCCGCATCGCGGTGGAACATGGCGGGTTCATCTTCGCGTGGATCGGCAAGCTGGATGCAAATACGCAGCAACTGACGCCCGTCGCCCAGGCAGGCCGCGACGACGGTTATCTGACACAGATCAATTTGACCATACGCGAGAATGCTGCCGGGAATTGTCCGCTGATTGCCCAGGCGCTGACCGATGGGACGCCAGTGATCTGCAATGACATCGCCGGCGACGAGCGCGTGGCAGCCTCGCGCAGCGAAGCATTGAGCCGTGGTTATCGTTCAGGGGTGGTGCTTCCCCTCATGCTGGAAGACAAGCCGGCCGGCGTGTTCGTGCTCTATGCCCCGGAGTCCGGGGTGTTCGATGATGAAGAGATGGGGTTGCTGGCTGAGATGTCCGGAGACATCAGCTTCGCGATGGACTATTTCAGCCGTGAGGCTAGGCGCAGACAAGCGGAAGACGAGTTGCGCAAACTTTCGCTGGCAGTGGAGCAAAGCCCCAACTCGATCGTGATCACCGATCTCGATGCAAAACTCGAATACGTCAACGAGGCCTTCGTCAAGGCGACCGGCTACAGCCGTGCCGAGGCGATCGGGCAGAACCCCGGCATCCTGCATTCCGGAAAAAACTCCCGTGAAACCTATGATGACATGTGGGCTCACCTGACACGCGGCGAAGTGTGGAAGGGTGAACTCATCAACCGGCGCAAGGACGGCAGCGAATATATCGAATATATCCTGACTTCACCGGTACGCGACAGCAATGGGCGCGTAACTCACTATCTGGGCATCAAGGAAGACATCACCGAGCGCAAACGGATGGAGAAGGAGCTGCATCAGCTCAACGAAGAACTGGAAGACAAGGTGGCGGCACGCACCGCCGACCTGGAGCAGGCGCGGCTTGAGGCCGACCAGGCCAACCGGGCCAAGTCGACCTTTCTCGCTGCCATGAGCCACGAGATTCGCACCCCGATGAACGGCGTGATCGGCATGGTCGACGTACTGCACCAGACCAGCCTCAAGGGCTACCAGGTGGAGATGGTCGATCTCATCCGCGAATC
>JAJXTJ010000279.1 GCA_021783895.1 Pseudomonadota bacterium
GGGTTTCCCGGCACCTCCGTCCATAACGAGCTCGATGCGGCACACCGCGTCGCCGAGCAGTTCCACACCCGCCACAGCGTATTCGAGGTCAGCGCCGACGACATGCTGAATTGCCTGCCGCGCAGCGTGTGGGCGGCCGACGACCTCACCGCGGACTACGCCAACCTGCCGGTTTCCATGCTGGCCGAGCGCGCCGGCGCGGAGCTGAAAGTGGTGTTCTCGGGCGAGGGTGGCGACGAGGTGTTCGCCGGCTACGGCCGCTACCGGGCACCCTGGATCCGGCAGGCATTCGCCGCATGGCGTGCCCCTGGCAGTGGCGGCTTTCGCACTCGCGGCATCTTCGATCGCACCCGGGATGGCTTGTTCAAACCTCACCTCGCCGAGGCCATGAACAACTGGCGGCAGCCATTCCAGAAAGCCTGGCAGCGCACGCCGAAGCACTGGACGCGCCTGCAGCGCATGCAATGCGTCGACATCGAGACCTGGCTGCCCGACGACCTGCTGATCAAGGCCGACCGCATGCTGATGGCCTGGGGCATCGAAGGCCGCGTACCCTTCCTCGACCACCGCGTGGTCGAATTCGGACTGGCGCTGCCGGACGCCTACAAGATCGAAGGGCGCACCGGCAAGCGTTTCCTGCGGCTGTGGGGCGAACGCTACCTGCCGCGCGATCACCTGTGGGCGCGCAAGAAGGGCTTCACCGTGCCCATCGACGACTGGCTGCGCGGCGAGCGCCTGCAAACCCTGCTCAAGGTGCTACCGGAAGCGGGCGGCATCCGCGCCTGGTTCGATCCGTCCGAAGTGCGCATGCTCCTGCGCGCGCAACAGCAGGGCGCCAAGCACAGCACCGCACTGTGGACGCTGCTGAACTTTGCGATCTGGCACCGCATTCACATCGAGTCGGGCGGCGAAAAGCCGGCCGACCAGGCGGATCCGCTGGCGTTCATCGCGCAATGAACCGACACGCCAAATATCCAATATTTTTCAATGCGCGCCATCTGGCGCCATCGGTATGGAAATGAAAGAAAACAAAACTCTTGTCATGAGCCCCGAAAACCCCGTTTGGACCGATGTGTTCACGGGGGCGCACAGCCTGCGCTACTGGCTGCTGCTGGCACCGGTTTTCATTGTGCTTCTCTATCAGGTCGGGCGCGGACTGGGCAACACAAGCTATGTGCTTTACTGGTTCACAGCGGTGGTTATGCTGGTCCGCACGCGCAACTTCGCGTTCCCGCCGGCCACATTGATCCTGTATGTGGCGCTATTGGCATGGGGCACACTGAGCGCCGCACTGTCGATCAATCCTGACGGCGCCTACGGCAAGTGGGCGCAGTATGCCTTGCTGGGGTCCAGCTACTTCATCACCTGGGCACTGGTGCGCGCCATCCCAGAATTCAGCCTGGAGCGTGCCATCAGGATGATCGGCGTCGCAGGCCTGATCGGTTTTGCCTACTATGCAGCCCGGTTTCTCATGCTGTCGACTTCACCCGACTTCCATCCCGAACTGCAGGTGCATGGCCTGGTGCCGGCCTATCTCGCGCCCTTCGCGCTCTACTTCATCGGTCAGACCATCAAAGGCAAAACCGGCGTGGCCCTGAGCCTGGCCTATCTGGCCAGCCTGGCCCTGCTGCTTGTCTTCTCCAACAGCCTCACCGAGGTCGTCACCTTGGCGAGCGCGCTCGCGGTGCTGGTGTTCTTTGTCGTTCGTAGCAAGCGTCTGCTGATGTTCGTGATTGGCGTTACCGTGATTGCGTTTATTGCTTTGATCCTGGCGTTCGACCCAGCCGGGCATGTGTTGAACCAGGCGGAGCATACTCACGAAGACTGGTTCACTTTCCTCAACCAGCTGAGCAGCTTCCGCACGCAGCTCTGGTACCAGGCGCTGACCATTCCGCCACCCAATCAATGGCTGGGCGTGGGGCCGAGCAATGTCGGGCTGTATCCGGCTGTGGTGATCACCCCGACGTACAAGGTGGGGCACCTGCACAACTTGTTGTTGGACTGCTGGTATGAATTGGGCGTGGTCGGGCTAGGTTTGTACCTTTCTTTCTATGCAGCGCAGATTCGCTCGATCAAGGCGGATGCAGCCAGGCTGTTCTCCTTGCAATACGGTGTCATGTACGCAGCTGTTTCGGGAATTTTTGTGGCAACGATGCTGGAACAATCCTACCGGTCCATTCATGCGGCCTTGTTTGTGCCGTTTCTTTTTGCGCTGTATATCCGCGGCGCGGGCGCCGGGCCAGAGAGGCTCTGAGCCGGTTCTCGAGCCCATTAACGAGCCGATTGGGCATGATCGGCGAATCCAGTACAATTCACGTTCAAGCATTGAACGTGACTCGCGCGTGGAAGACGAAATCCAGTACAAGCTGCTGAAAGCCCTGGAGGAAAACCCCGATGTCACCCAGCGCGAACTGGCTTCAATCCTTGGCATCAGCCTAGGCAAAGCCAATTACTGCTTGCGCGCCCTGATGGGAAGGGGATGGGTGAAGATGGACAACTTCCGCCGCAACCCGAGCAAGATGGGCTATGTCTATCTGCTCACGCCCAAGGGCATCGAGGAAAAAACTCGCATCACAGTACGCTTTCTTCGTCACAAGCTGCGCGAGTTCGATGTACTTAAGGCAGAGATCGAGCGCCTGCAACTCGAAGTGACTAATGGCGCTGCGAGCGAGAATCTGCTGCAAACGAGGGCGCCGAACGAAAATGAGCAATAAACCCATTTATGTAACTCAACCCTATCTGCCCCCGCTGGAGGAATTTATCCCCTATCTGGAGCAGATATGGGACAACAAGATCCTCACCAACAACGGACCGTTTCACAAGCAACTGGAACAGGCGTTGTGTGATTATCTCGGCGTCGAACACCTCGCCCTGTTCACCAATGGCACGATTGCGCTGGTCACAGCCCTGCAAGCGTTGCGCATCAGCGGCGAAGTCATCACCACGCCCTATTCCTTCGTCGCCACCGCGCACTCGCTGCTGTGGAACAACATCAAGCCGGTGTTCGTGGATATCGACCCGGCGACCTGCAACCTCGACCCGGACCGCATCGAGGAAGCCATTACCCCGCAGACCACCGCCATCATGCCGGTGCACTGCTACGGCAACCCCTGCGCAGTGGAACGCATCCAGAAGATTGCCGACACCTACGGCCTCAAGGTCATTTACGACGCCGCGCATGCTTTCGGCGTCCAGTACAAGGGCGAAAGCCTGCTGCGGCACGGCGATCTTTCCGTGCTCAGCTTCCACGCCACCAAGGTTTTCAACACCTTCGAGGGCGGCGCCATCGTCTGCCCGGACGCCAAGACGAAGCAGCG
>JAJXTJ010000280.1 GCA_021783895.1 Pseudomonadota bacterium
GGCGTGTTATAACGTCTGCCCAAATAAGGTGGAATATGGGCGTTTGATCAACGGCGTGCGGGGCGTCCTGGAGAAGTCCCGCCAGCGCAGCCTGTGGCAGCGTCTGGGACGGCATATTCTGGTGGACGGCGTGGCGACCAGGCCTACCATGTTGCGCCTGGCGGGTGGTGCGTTGCGCACCTGGCAGGCTATGGCGGGCAAAGCTGGCGGGCTGCTGCGGTTTGGTCTGGCGCGGATCGCGGTACGACTGCCGCCGCTGCGGTCGCAGCCGGTCTGGAAGGTGGTTTATCCGGCCACGGGCAAGGTGCGCGGCGAAGTGGGGTTGTTTCTCGGCTGTGTGGCGCGGGTGGCGGACGTCGAAACTCTCTCAGCCTCGATTTTTGTGCTTAACCGGTTGGGCTATACCGTGCATGTGCCGCCCCGACAGGGCTGTTGCGGCGCCATGCATGCGAGCCTTGGCGAGCCGGAGAAAGTGCGCGGTTTCGAGGAGCAGAATCTCCGAGCTTTCGCAGAGGTGACGGAGGGTGTCGTGATTTCGACCGCCACCGGTTGTGGCACGGCGCTGAAAAACTATCCGCAGGATTTCGCGGGCAGAGTGAGGGACATCAGCGAATTCCTGGGCGAGGCGGATAGATGGGCAGAGGCCGGAATTGAGCCGCTGGCAGAAAAAATTGCGGTGCATGAGCCCTGTTTGATGCGAAATGTGCTGCATTGCCAGGACAAGCCTTATGATCTGCTGCGCCGCATTCCTGGCGCAAGCATAGTGCCCCTGGCGGGGAACGACCAGTGCTGCGGTGCGGCGGGAACTTATTTTCTGACTCAGCCGGATATGGCGGCAAGCTTGCTGGCGGATAAAATACAGGCGGTAAAAGCCAGCGGTTCGCGGATTCTGGCAACCTCCAACATTGGTTGCGCCATGCATCTGGCGGTTGGCCTGAAGGCGGCAGGAATCGAAATCGAAGTGGTCCATCCCATCACCTTGCTGGCACGACAAATGGGGTTTGAGAATGATAAAAATCGATGACTTGATTGTGGAATTCGACAAGGGCTTGCGTACCTTGCTTGCCCCGGCGCGAACCACGCGTCCGCTACCGGGGAAGCGCCTGGCCGAAGCCGAAATGGGCGAAGAAGAGAAACGTTTGGCAGCAGCGCTGATGCGCGTGAATCACAGCGGCGAGATCTGCGCTCAGGCGCTTTACCAGGGGCAGGCGCTGACGGCGCGCCAGCCCGAAATTCAGCAAGCGCTGAAACAGGCTGCCAGCGAGGAAACCGAGCACCTGAGCTGGTGCGAAAGCCGCATCAATGATCTGGGCGGACGTAAAAGCCTGCTTAACCCCGCCTGGTATGCCGGTTCGCTGGCGATCGGCGCGCTGGCCGGCGCGTTGGGGGATAAATGGAATCTGGGCTTTCTGGCCGAAACCGAGAAGCAGGTGGTTCGCCATCTGGAGGGCCACTTGCAGCGCCTGCCGGCCAGCGATGTAAAAAGTCGTACAGTTGTCGAACGGATGAAAGAGGATGAGGCCAGGCACGCCACCACCGCGCTGGAACATGGCGGAGCGGAATTGCCTGCGCCGGTCAGGCTGGCGATGAGGCTTTCCGCCAGGATAATGACGCGGGCGGCGTACTGGGTTTAACAAAATTTACCGCTAAGGACGCAAAGGCGCGCAAGGTAAATCAACTACCGGATTCAGCGAGTCAATCCGAGGAATTGAACTCCTTTGCGAAACCTTGCGTCCTTAGCGGTGAAGGCTTTTCAGTCTTCCACGATCTCAAAGTCGTGGGTGATCTCGGCAGTCTTGCCGAGCATGATCGAAGCCGAGCAGTATTTTTCCGCCGACAGCTTGATCGCTTTTTCTACCTGTTCCGGTTTGACGTCCTTGCCGCGCACCGTGAAGTGGAAATGCATCCTGGTAAACACCTTGGGTTCCTTGTCTGCGCGCTCGGCCTCGATGGACACTTCGCAACCGCTGACGGCTTGGCGGCTCTTTTTCAGGATCGCCACGACATCGAAAGCGGTACAGCCGCCGGCCCCGAGCAACAGCATTTCCATCGGACGCGGCCCGAGGTTACGTCCTCCGGCGTCGGGCGGACCGTCCATCAGAACGGCGTGGTTGCTGTCGGTAATGCCGAGAAAGCTGGCGTTCTCCACCCATTTGACCCGTGCCTGCATGAGATTTCCTCTTTTGTGATTATTCAGTCGCGAAATTATAGCACTGAGATAGCGACAAACGTTTGACAGCGGTCACGGTCCTGGCATAAAATGCGCGTCTTTCTCTGATACAGCAACCGGAATTTCTGCATGAAAACCTTTTCTGCAAAAGATCACGAAGTAAAACGTGATTGGTACGTGGTGGATGCCACCGACAAAATTTTGGGCCGTCTGGCCAGCGAGATCGCCTCGCGTCTTCGCGGCAAACATAAGCCCGAGTACACGCCGCACGTGGATACTGGCGATTACATCGTGGTGATCAATGTGGACAAGCTGCGCGTCACCGGCAACAAGGCTGAAGGCAAGGTATACCACCGCCATACCGGCTTTCCCGGCGGTATCATCAGCACCACTTTCGCCAAGATGCAAGCCCGTTTCCCGGAGCGCCCATTGGAAAAAGCGGTCAAGGGCATGCTGCCGAAAGGCCCGCTGGGTTACGCCATGTTCCGTAAGCTGAAAGTTTACAAAGGCGCACAGCACATGCACAGCGCGCAGCAACCCAAAGTACTGGAAATTTAAGGAATTATCATGATCGGCACCTACTACTACGGCACTGGGCGGCGCAAGTCTTCTGTTGCACGCGTGTTTCTGAAGCCCGGCAAGGGCGACATCGTCGTCAACGACAAACCTGTGGATGTCTTCTTTTCTCGCGAAACCGGCCGCATGGTCGTGCGTCAGCCGCTGGAATTGACCAGCCATCAAGGCACGTTCGATATCATGATCAACGTTTATGGCGGCGGCGAATCCGGCCAGGCCGGAGCGGTTCGTCACGGTATCACGCGTGCTTTGATCGATTACGATGCGGCGCTGAAACCCGCTCTGAGCGCTGCCGGCTTGGTGACTCGCGATGCACGCGAAGTCGAACGGAAAAAAGTCGGCCTGCGTAAAGCTCGCCGCGCCAAGCAGTTCTCCAAGCGTTAATCGCTGCTGCAATTGGCAAAAAAGCCGCCTATGGCGGCTTTTTTGTTGCCTGTCGGTAATTGTTGTCTATTGGCAACAGGGTTATTATTGTCGATAAACCCAAATAATCCATTTGCCTCGTCATTCCCGCGAAAGCGGGAATGACGCTGTTTTCGAGCTAATGGATTATCTGGGATAAATTCAACA
>JAJXTJ010000281.1 GCA_021783895.1 Pseudomonadota bacterium
CCCATGCGCTTGAAAACGCCGAAGGTTACGCCGTGCTCAATGTGGATGAAGCAGTGGAACTGCGCGAGGCCGGTTTCAACCAGACCATCCTGCTGCTGGAAGGTTTTTTCAGCGCGGACGAGCTGCCGGCCTTGGCGGAATACCGTCTGGCCAGCGTCATCTATTGCCCGGAACAGATCGAAATGCTCGAAATGGCCGGACTGCCGGTCAGGATCGAGGTGTTTCTCAAGCTCAATACCGGCATGAACCGGCTCGGCTTCAGGCCCGAAGCCTTCGGCGCCGCGCTGCAACGTCTCCAGACCTCGCGCGCGGTGGGCAGGATCACGCTGATGACCCATTTTGCCTGCGCCGACGAGGCGCAGGGCGTCGCAGATCAGCTCGCCTGTTTCGATGGCTTTGCCGCAGGTCTGGACGCGCCTCGCAGCCTGGCCAATTCCGCTGCCATCCTGCGCTATCCTGAAGCCCACGGTGACTGGGTGCGCCCCGGCATCATGCTTTACGGTTCGTCGCCCTTCGCCGATGCGAGCGCGGCAAGCCTTGATCTCAAGCCGGTGATGACGCTGACCAGCGCAATCATCGGGTTGCAGGAGCTACGGGCGGGGGACGCGGTCGGTTACGGCGCCACTTATCGCGCGGAATATCCTACCCGAGTCGGCATCGTCGCCTGCGGCTATGCCGACGGCTACCCGCGCCATGCCCCGACCGGCACGCCGGTTTTCGTCAACGGTCAGCGTAGCCGTACCCTGGGGCGCGTTTCCATGGACATGCTGTGCGTTGATCTCACCGGTATTTCCGGCGCCGGCATCGGCAGCCCGGTGACCTTGTGGGGCGAGGGTTTGCCGGTGGAGGAAGTCGCGCGTGCTGCTGGCACTATCAGCTACGAGTTGCTGTGCGCGCTGGCGCTGCGGGTGCCGGTTTCGGAAATCCATGGCTAAACTCAAATCCATCTACACCTGTACCGAATGCGGCGGACAGGCGCCCAAGTGGCAGGGACAGTGCCCGCACTGCATGGGTTGGAACACGCTGGTGGAAACCGTTGCCGAGGCCGCGCCGGCCGCCAACCGCTACAGTGCGCTGGCCCAGCCCAGCCAGTTGCAGCGCCTGTCCGACGTGGAAGCGCTGGAAACGCCGCGCCAGACCACCGGCATCGCCGAATTCGACCGCGTGCTCGGTGGCGGTCTGGTGCCGGGTGGGGTGGTGCTGATCGGCGGCGATCCGGGTATCGGCAAGTCCACCTTGCTGCTGCAAGCCTTGTGCCATCTCGGTGCGAGCAATAAGGTTCTGTACGTCAGCGGCGAGGAATCGGCGCAGCAGATTGCACTCCGCGCCAAACGTCTGGCGCTCGATGCAGGGCCGGTGCAGTTGCTGGCGGAGATTCAGATGGAGAAGATCAGCGCCACCTTGATGGCTCAGAAGCCCGATGTGGCGGTGATCGATTCGATCCAGACCGTTTATTCCGAGGCGCTGCAATCTGCCCCCGGAAGCGTGGCGCAGGTGCGTGAGTGCGCGGCGCAGTTGACGCGCCTGGCGAAGCAGACCGGCATCACCGTGATCCTGGTCGGCCACGTGACCAAGGAGGGCGCTTTGGCCGGGCCGCGCGTGCTCGAGCACATTGTCGATACAGTGCTGTATTTCGAGGGCGACAGCAATTCCAGCTTCCGCCTGATCCGCGCTTTCAAGAACCGCTTCGGCGCGGTCAACGAACTGGGCGTATTCGCCATGACCGAGAAGGGGCTGCGCGAGGTGAGTAACCCCTCGGCTCTGTTTCTGTCGCACCACGGCCAGGAAGTAGCTGGCTCGTGCGTGATGGTGACGCAGGAAGGTACGCGACCGCTGCTGGTGGAAGTGCAGGCACTGGTGGACGAGGCGCATGCGCCCAATCCGAGAAGATTGTCCGTGGGCCTGGAACAGAACCGGCTGGCGATGCTGCTGGCCGTGTTGCACCGCCATGCCGGCATCGCCTGCTTCGATCAGGACGTGTTCGTCAATGCCGTGGGTGGAGTCAGGATTACCGAACCTGCGGCTGACTTGGCGGTGCTTATGGCTATCGTTTCTTCGTTGCGTAACAAGCCGTTGCCGTCGAAACTTGTTGTGTTTGGTGAGGTCGGCCTGGCCGGCGAAGTCCGTCCGGTACAACGTGGCCAGGAACGCTTGAAGGAAGCGGCCAAGCTGGGTTTCACCCATGCGGTCATCCCCAAGGCTAACAATCCGAAGCAGCGTATTGCCGGCATGGAGGTGGCGGCGGTGGATCGGATTGAGGATGCGGTGGCATATTGCAGGGGCTAAAATAAGTGACATGATGTTAACGCCAGTGAGCCCCATGCCCTGCGGGACGGCGATGTGATCGAGCTCGGACGTGACAAGTTTGAATTTTTTTGAAGTAGGGGCTAACGGTTCGCCTCGATAATCTGGCCGCTCGTCCCACGGCTGTCCGGCCCCATGAGGTAGAGGTAGAGCGGCATCAGCGTTTCAGGCTTGGGCAGGCTATTCTTGTGCTCACCGGGATAGGTGCGAACACGCTGTGGCGACTGCACCGGGCCGGGCACTACCGCATTGATGCGAAGCGTGGGGTAGACCTCCAGCTCCTGTGCCCAGATATTCACCAGCGCTTCCACGCCGCTCTTGGCGACGGCAAAGCCGCCCCAGAAGGCCGTTGGGGTGTGGCCGTGGGTCTCCGAGGTCATCAGGATGGAGGCATCCGGCGAAGCTTTCAGCAGTGGCAGGCAAGCGCGGGTGAGGGCGAAGGGCGCGGCCAGATTGACGCGCAACAGTGGCAGCCACTGCGCCAGGGTCTGATCTTCCAGCGGCTGTGGACGGTCGAGCTTGGAGGCGTTGTGCAGAATGCCGTCGAGCCGTCCGAGCTGTCCGGCGATGCCGTCAGCCATTGCGGCGAAATCCTTGTCTTCCGCCTTGTTCAGGTCAAGCGGAAAAATCGCCGGCTGTGGGTGGCCTGCCGTCTCGATTTCATCGTATACCACTTCCAGTTTTTTTACCGAGCGGCCATGCAGGATGACCGTGGCGCCGTGGGCAGCGAAGGTCAATGCTGCGGTTTTGCCGATGCCTTGGCCCGCACCTGTGACGAGAATGACGCGGCCCTTCAGCAAATCTTGCGGTGCCTGGTAGTTTTTCATGACGATTCCAGAATAAGTTGTGCGCATTTTACCCCACTCCGTACCGCGCTTTCGAGAGTGGCGGGGTAATCGCCAGCGGTGTAGTCGCCGGCGAGATAGAAATTCGTCAGCGGAGTGACTTGGTTGGGGCGCTCCAGACTTGGGCTACAGGCAAAGGTAGCGCGCTTTTCCGCAATCACCTTG
>JAJXTJ010000282.1 GCA_021783895.1 Pseudomonadota bacterium
TGCCCAACGTGGATACCGATTCGCGTCACCTGGGCAGATTTCACAGCACCCAATTCCACGCACTGTCCAAGCTTGCGCATCGCAAACCGGACAGGCACTCACACGTAAAGGAATGATTGATGTCTACACCTGCCACACAAGCGTTGCACACCATCGAAGTGCTTGCCGAACGCGCCATCGTTCAAGAACTCAGGATCATGATCGAAGAGGTCTTGGCCCTTCGCCCATCGCTGAATATGGAAGACCGAGCGTATGCAGACGGGCTGCTGCTCAAACTGTACCGCCTGATTGGCGATCAGCTTGTGCTGCCGGAGTGCGGCAATGCAGGTCCGGCGGCGCATGGCTTGCTGCTGGCGACGGTGGTGCAGTCATCGCATGATGTACATGCAGCGGAACCGGTGCCAGCGCTGGCCTAAACGCTGCCAAAACGGCAACAGGATGGACTCGTCTGATGGCGATCCATCCTTGACGCGAAGGCAATGCAGCGCGGAAGGGGCGCGCGTGCTTATCTACCGCCACAGCAGCGCGAGCGCTCGCGATCCATCAGCCAGTGCAGGAATTGGGTGTCTTTCGACACGCCCCAATAGTGCTGCTTGCACTGTCCGATGTACGCGTCCAGACTCTCGAGCGTTTTCACGTTCACTGGCTCGAAGCCGGTGATCTTCGTGAAACGCTCGACTTCTTTTCTAGTCAGTCGAATGTGGTTTCCGAGGCGGATCATCGTCGTTCAATCTCAACATGCTGTCGCACTGACGATTTTCGCGCAATATCTCGGCCTTGTCTTTACTTGTTGCTCGATTTTTTAAAAAAATGTCCCGCCGTTTTTTCAGTGTCACCACAGTGCGACTGCACTCACACTTGTTGCTGCCAGCGCCAATTTTGTGTTGGGATCGCCAACATCACACCCAAGAGTCCTGATTTTTCGGCAGCGCCTGACCGGGATCGTAAACGACAATCGAGTCAGTGTCGGCAAGCGCCTCGGGATATAAAACCAAGTTCGTACCCCCATCGGACAGTTGCGACGGGAACAGAATGCCCTTGGCACCTGCGGCGACGACGGCATCGCCGATGACCCAGCTTGGCGGCTCGATACGCTGGTTGAACCATAATTCGCGCCAATCGCAGTAGAAGTCCTCCCAATACGGCTCCCAGGACGACGCGATGTAGCCTTGCCGAAAATCGACAACCGGCTCCGCCGTCAGTTTGTAGCTGGTCAGCGTGCCGGGTGGCAACAGCGTAGATATCTGCTGATACTCCTGAATCGCCGTTCCCGCTTCCAGCGCCAAATAGAGGGCTTCCACGCCAGGTCGGTTGACTCGGCCGCCATGCTTCGCGGCACCCGCTCCGCTGGTTGGCGCAACGGCCCACTTCGGCGCATGCATTCGGTAGACCGTCACGTTGTCCAGCCGCGCCAGGATCATCCCGCCGCCCCGGCTTCCAGCGACTCAATGTAGCGCAGCAAGTCTTCCGTACGTCCATCTGTCACCAAATGTTCGGCCGTTTTGTAGCCGAAGGTGGGTAGTGGTTCATTGCGATACCAGAAGATGGCGCGGTCGACATCGCCAGACAGGTCGGTTGCAGCGCGAAGGACTCTGAGCGCTTCGCGCAGAAAGCGCTGCACACTTTCGGACGCAGGGGCGCGGCTGAGGGTATTGCGGTGGACATGCGCCTGCGCGGCCAGCGTCTGCAGATCAATGCTCAATACCTCACTGAACCGATTCGGCGAAAGCGTCGAGGCACCTGCCCCCTCCTCGCGGAGGAAATCCAGAAAGCCCTCGAAGTTTTTGCTGAACGTTGGAACGGCATGGGCGGCGGTTGTCATAGGGGTTAGCTCCGAAGCAAAAAACGAACTGTTTATGCACCATTTACGCACTTTTTATGAACCGTGTCAAGCGCACCTCTGTTCTGCCGTGTCTGCCGCACGTCATGCAGCTTGTTCCAATTGGCCGTCACCATCGTTGACCTGATAGCCGAACCGCCGCCACGCAACCACGTCCACCTCGATGGGGCCGCTGCGTTTGGAGTCGAGATTGACCAGCACGCCGTGCTGCCGAATCCGTCCGTTGGAAAACAGTTCATACAGCAGTTGGGCCGCAAACCGTACCGCCACATCGTTGATGAACAGGCCCTGCGAGGCCAATGACATGCGCACCGAGCACGAAGGGGTATTGTCATCCGGCACCGACTCGTCCAGCAGTTCCGGAAAAAGCTCTGTGACGCACGGCAAGCGCGGGGAATGACCGGTCTGGTGTCGCCCCCATCGCCGGGGCGCTTCGCCAAGCACCACCTGCGCCGTAGCTTCTGTATTGCCGAGATCGAGCCAATAGCGGTAATGCCCGTTGCCCTCGAACACCCGCGCATGGATTGCCTGCCGCGCCGTTCGCGTGTCCACGCAACTCACGACCAGATCGGCGCTCGGACGGTGCAGGCTGTTGCGCTGGCGATCCTCGTATCGATAGGGGTGAGCAATCCAGTCCAGCCCATAGAATTGGTTGAGCCGGTGGATGGTCACCACGGACTTGAAACGCCCCACATCGACCGGACTGTAAAGCTGGCGGCCTACGTTCGCCTCGCTCACGCGGTCGCCATCGAACGCAGTGACGTGCAGGCCGTAAGGGTGTCCGAGCGCTTTCATCGCGATATCGAGCCGCGCCAGACATGCCGCCATTTGCGCACCATTGCCGCCAACGCCAATCAAGTGAATCTGCACCCGCTTATCCAGCAGGTTTGCATCGATCAAATGTTCCATTGCCCACCTCGCGCCAAACCCAACCACTTCAGTATCGGCCAGCACGAACCCGCCTCAAGGTCGTCCTCCGGCGGTTTTGCCGCTTCCCAGGGGTGACGCAGCGATTGGTAATACCCGTTCACCGCGAGCCGGAAGGCCGCACTCGGCCTTGCCTGATGCAAATGGCCGAACACCCCGGCGACTTTGACGCCTCTATCGTCCCGGTTGTCGGTCGGCGACCAGAATGCCGGTGACCGGCCATGCGTATGCAAGTCGATGGCGATGGATTCATCTTCCTCCAACTTCGGCATCCGGTAATCGATACCGTCCGGTGATGTCTGTAGCGCGTCATACATCTGCAAGCGCAGCCCGCCGGTGTGGCGCGAATAGATAAGACCGCCTGCGGCCTCGTTCGGCAGCCGCGCTCGTCCTGCCTCGATGAATGCTTCCAACAGGCGTACCGGGATCACGCCGAACGCGAATGCAATGTGCTCCTGAACCGTCCCATAGGGCAGCGGCGGGGCCGAAGCGACATCCGCAAGGCGCAGGATGCAGTTCAGCCAGTCGAGCTTCATCTGGACG
>JAJXTJ010000283.1 GCA_021783895.1 Pseudomonadota bacterium
GATGCGCTGACCATCCTTCAGCGGTTCGAAAGGGTACGTCACCCGCCCGCTGTTGGACTCGTGCAGGCTGTAGCGCGCGCCGGCAAGCTCGGCCAGCTTGCGCCCGCCGGAGTAATGGTCAGCATGAACATGGGTATCGATCACATGCGTGATCTTCACATCCTGTTTCGCGGCCTCGTCGAGGAACCACTGTTCCTCGCCCAGCACCGGGTCGACAGCAATGGCAACGTGGCACGAACCACATCCGAACAGATAGGACAGCGTGGCTTCCTTGGCGGCAAGTTGGCGAAAAAACATCAGAGTCTCCTTGGTTGGATCAGGGGGTAGTCGGGATTTCAATCGGCAAACCGTGGGCACGCCATTCGGCGACGCCGTCCTCCAGGCGAACCGCCTGGAAACCGTCGCGCTGCAGCAATTCCACGGCCTCCTTGGCCATCAGGCAGAACGGGCCGCGGCAGTAGGCCACCACCGGCTTGTCGCGCGGCAGTTCAGCCAGGCGCTTGTGCAGTTCGGATACCGGCATGGACTGTGCGTAGGGCAGGTGTCCGGCGGCAAATTCGCGTTCCGGCCGCACGTCCAGCACCACCACCTCGCCGCGCCGGGCCTGCATCAACAATTCTTCGCGGCTGACCGGGGTCAGCTCATGGGCGTTTTCGGACAGTCTGGCCAGGGCATCGCGCAAATCCAGCAGCCGGTCTTCGGCGAGCGAACGGATCGCCACCCAGAAATTGGCCACCGCCTCGCTGGACAGACTGTAGAAGACATTCTTGCCTTCCCTGCGCGCTTCCACCAGGTGAGAGAGGCGCAATTCCTTCAGGTGCGCCGAGGTCAGCTTGACCGATATCCCGGCTTCCTGCGCCAGCCGCTCGACCGGCTTTTCGCCCTGGCTCAGCAATTCGATGAGCTCCAGCCGCTTGGGGCTGCTCACCGCCTTGCCGATGCGGGCCACCTGGGCATAAAGCGCATCTTTGACTTGCCTTCCTGAGCTTTTCATCCAATACTCCAACGATTGTTAGAATATTACTCAGGCTCTCTGGGCCAAGTCAAGTTTTTTCTCGAGGAGAACGACATGAGCTTATCCGCCATTCTCGCCGGCCTGGCCACCGGCCTGGTGCTGGGGCTGTTCGGATCGGGCGGCTCCATCATCGCCCTGCCGGCGCTGTTGTATCTGCTGCACGTGGAGCCGAAGTCGGCCATCGCCATGAGCCTTGGCGTGGTGGCAGTGACCGCTACGGTTTCCGCCCTGGACAGCTGGCGTCGCGGGCTGGTCGACGCCAAGATCGCCCTGGTGTTCGGCCTGTTCGGCGTGGCAGGCACCTTTGCCGGCGCGCGCCTGGGCCTGCTGACGCCGGTGGTCATCCAGCTCGGCTTGTTCGCCCTGGTGATGTATGCGGCGGCCTGGCGCATGCTGCGGCCGGCCAGGCTTGCAGCCCCCATGGCGAGCGGCGCAGCACGCGTAGACGGTGGCGTGGCGGCGCTCGGCGGCTGCCCGGATTTCTTCTCGCCCTGCATGGGCCACATTGCACTGCACGGCGTCGGCGTCGGGGTGCTCACCGGCCTGGTCGGCGTCGGCGGCGGCTTCCTCATCGTGCCGGCGCTGGTGCTGCTCTCCGGCATTCCCATGAAGACTGCCGTGGGCACCTCGCTCGCCATCGTCGCCGCCAAGTCCTACGCCGGGTTTGCCGGCTACTTGGGCGGCGTGACGATCGACTACGCGATGATGGGCGGCTTCACGGCAGTGACGATCATCGGCAGCTTCGTCGGCGCCCATTTTTCCACCCGCATTTCCCACGACACGCTGAAAAAGGCGTTCGCCTGGTTCCTGGTGGTGGTGGCCACGTATATCGTGTTCAAGAGTGTAATTGGGGCCTGATATGGCATTGAAGGAGCCGGTCATTCCCCGGCAGCCATGACGGGCCTCGCCGTGGCGCCGGAAGCGCCACTGGAACGCGTGCCGGAACAGGTTAAACCGCCGCCGCGCCAGACGGGTTTCACCGGCCTGTCAGGGCTTGCGCCACAAGGCCCGCCATCCGCCTATCCCCAGGTTTTCCAGCGTGGCGATATTGCGCTCGTAAATCGTCTCCGCTTCGGGGAATGCCGTCACCGCGCGCTCGATGCTGGCCTCGCGCAGCAGGTGCAGGGTGGGAAACGGCGCCCGGTTGGTGAAGTTGCCGAGGTCGTCGGGCTCGGTACCCTCGAACTGGAAAGCCGGATGGAAGCTGGCGATCTGGATCACGCCCTCCAGCCCGTGCTCGTCAACGGCCGCTTCGGCCAGCTGCATGAAATCGTTGAAATCGAGGAAATCCGGCAGCAGCGCGGGGTGAATCAGCAGCGTGGTGTCGATTTCTTCGGGGTCGGCGGCGGCGAGAAAATCCAGTTCGCGGTCGAGGTCTTCCAGCAAGCCGTCGAGATGCGGCGCATGGCTCACCACGATACGCACCTGGTTCTTCACGTAGACCGCCTTGGCAAACGGGCACAGGTTCAGCCCGATCACCGCCTTTTCGATCCATTCCCGCATCGCCGCAATCACGTCTTCGTCGCCCATTTTCCCTGCCTTTGCTGCCTGTAAGGGCGGAACTTTAACGGATACAATGCTTTATTGTCCGACGTTCACGCCAGAATCCAACCCAACACCATGAAAAGCAGCGCCATCCGCCAGAGCTTCCTCGATTTCTTCGCCTCCAAGGGCCACACCATCGTTCCCTCCAGTCCGCTGGTGCCCGGCAACGACCCGACCCTGCTGTTCACCAACGCCGGCATGGTGCAGTTCAAGGACGTGTTCACCGGCCAGGACACGCGCCCCTACACCCGCGCGGTGTCGTCGCAGCGCTGCGTGCGCGCGGGCGGCAAGCACAACGACCTGGAGAACGTCGGCTACACCGCGCGCCACCACACCTTCTTCGAGATGCTGGGCAACTTCAGCTTCGGCGACTATTTCAAGCAGGACGCGATCAAGTACGCCTGGGAATTCCTGACTGAAGTGCTGGCGCTGCCGACCGAGAAGCTGTGGGTCACGGTCTACGCGGAAGACGACGAAGCGTTCGACATCTGGCACCACGACATCGGCGTGCCCAAAGAACGCATCGTCCGCATCGGCGACAACAAGGGTGCGCGCTATGCGTCCGACAACTTCTGGGCGATGGGCGACACCGGCCCCTGCGGCCCCTGCACCGAAATCTTCTACGATCACGGGCCCGAGGTCGCCGGCGGCCCGCCCGGCTCGCCCGACGAGGACGGCGACCGCTACATTGAAATCTGGAACAACGTCTTCATGCAGTTCAACCGCGACGAGGCCGGGACGATGCACC
>JAJXTJ010000284.1 GCA_021783895.1 Pseudomonadota bacterium
CGCGGTGCAGGCACAGGGAACCGACTTTACCCAGGCGGTGCAACTGGGGAAAGAGGTCTACAAAGGCAACCCCGCGGCTTTGGTGCAGCTGAAGGCTGCTGCCAAAGCGGGTTCGGTTGCTGCCGAAAGCGTTCTGGGTTCGCTTTATCAGGCGGGTTCGACTGCGGTGACCAAGGACAGCGCGGAAGCGTTCAACTGGTTCAAAAAGGCTGCCGAGCAAGGCGACGCGGAGGCGCAATTCGGTCTCGGCGTGATGTATGCCAACGGCAATGGCACGCCCCAGGACTATGCCACGGCCGTGCGCTGGTTCCTCAAGTCGGCGGCGCAGGGCAATACTGCGCCCAATTTCTACCTGGGCCTGCTTTATGAAAATGGAATGGGTGTACCCAGGAATTACGCCGAAGCGGTGAAATGGTATACCAAGGCGGCTGGCGTGCCGGAACTGGTGGGGCTGAAATTCGACCTGGCGACCGGCGGCGGCAAGGAAGCCCATCCGCCGGAAAGCAATGCCCAGGTGATCCGGGATTTTTCCATGTCGCCTGACCTGGCGCAATCCGATGCCGCCTACAATCTGGGCATGATGAGCTGGAACGGTCGCGGCGTATCCAAAAATCATGTCGAAGCCTATAAGTGGTTTGTCGTTGCGGATAGGCACGGCAACCATATGGCGGAATACAACATGAGAATCCTGGCCCGGAGCATGTCTCAGAAACAGATTTTCGATGCCCAGGCACTGGCGGCTTCCTGGGAGGCGGCACATCCGCTCCAGGGCGCGGGCAAACCCTCTTCACGTTAACATGAAACCCGCGAAACGAAACTTCGTCCCTCTCTCCCTCCGGGAGAGAGTTAGGAGAGAGGGAAACGATCATGGCGAATCGCTGCTTCATCATTCTGGACGGAGGTTCACCATGACCGTTAGACCCGCATGAAATACGACAGAACGACTTATTGGCTGCACATCGGTCTGGCATTCACCGTCAGCGTTCAATTGATGCTGAGCCTGATGATGGAGGCGCCGAGGGCCGGGGTGCCCATCGGGGGGGTGGGTAATTTCTTCTTTCAGCTTCACCGGATTGGCGGCCTGGCTGTTTTGATCCTGCTCATCGCCCATTGGCTATGGCAGATTTCCGGGCGCGCCAGCAATGGTATGCGGTCGCTCTTTCCCTGGCTGCTTCCGCGCCACCAGTCTGCCCACTTCTCAAAGCACCATTCAATGAGCGTCGGCAGAAAACGCCTGAAATTTCTGGCCGGCAGCTTGCAGGGGCTGGGATTGCTGGTGGCGACCGTGATGGCTGTGACGGGCGCCACACTATTTTTCGGCATGGCGGGTGACGGCAGCATGCCGTCCGCCCTGACGGCGGTACGCGAGACGCATTCAATCGCAGCCGTTTTCCTCTGGATTTACTTCGGTCTTCACCTGCCCATCTCGGTTCTGACGCACATTTAACCGCCTTCCCCTTGAAATTGTGCCACTCTGCCCCTATTATTAGCACTCGTCGGACAGGAGTGCTGGTAATTCTGTCCCAGACTGGATTTTACCCGGCAAACAGCGCAGGCGGTTTGCCGGATTTTATTTCGTTAACTTAGACCTGACAGGAGATTGAAACAATGAAAATTCGTCCTTTGCATGACCGCGTTATTGTCAAGCGGCTGGAAGCCGAAGAAAAAACCGCTTCCGGTATCGTCATCCCCGGCTCTGCTGCGGAAAAACCTGACCAGGGCGAAATTGTTGCCGTTGGCAAGGGCAAAGTAGGCGATGACGGCAAGGTTCGTCCGCTGGATGTCAAAGTCGGTGACAAGGTGCTGTTCGGCAAGTATTCCGGCCAGACCGTCAAGGTTGGCGGTGATGAGTTGCTGGTGATGCGCGAAGAAGACATCATGGGCGTGGTCGAGGGTAAATAATCATGTAGGTTGGGTTAGCGCAGCGTAACCCGACATCATCACAAGTATCAGGAGAGATAAACATGTCAGCAAAAGACGTAAGATTCGGTGACGATGTTCGTCACCGCATGGTGGCCGGCATCAACGTTCTGGCCAACGCGGTTAAGGTAACCCTCGGCCCGAAAGGCCGCAATGTGGTGCTGGAGCGCGCCTTCGGCGCCCCGACCATCACCAAGGACGGCGTGTCCGTGGCCAAGGAAATCGAACTGAAAGACAAGTTCGAGAACATGGGCGCGCAAATGGTGAAGGAAGTCGCTTCCAAGACCTCCGACGTGGCCGGCGACGGCACCACCACGGCGACCGTGCTGGCCCAGGCGATCGTGCGCGAAGGCATGAAGTACGTGTCCGCCGGCATGAACCCGATGGACCTGAAGCGCGGCATCGACAAGGCGGTTGAAGCCTGCATCGCCGAGCTGAAGAAAAACTCCAAGCCCTGCACCACCAACAAGGAAATCGCCCAGGTGGGTTCCATCTCGGCCAACTCCGACAGCTCCATCGGCGACATCATCGCCGAAGCCATGGACAAGGTCGGCAAGGAAGGCGTGATCACCGTGGAAGACGGTTCCGGCCTGCAGAACGAGCTGGAAGTGGTCGAAGGCATGCAGTTCGACCGCGGCTACCTGTCGCCCTACTTCATCAACAACCCGGATCGCCAGATATCCCTGCTGGAGAACCCCTTCGTGCTGCTGCACGACAAGAAAATCTCCAACATCCGTGACCTGCTGCCGGTACTGGAGCAAGTCGCCAAGGCCGGTCGCCCGCTGCTGATCGTTGCCGAGGACGTGGACGGCGAAGCGCTGGCCACCCTGGTGGTGAACAACATCCGTGGCATCCTGAAGACCTGCGCAGTCAAGGCCCCTGGCTTCGGCGACCGCCGCAAGGCCATGCTGGAAGACATCGCCGTCCTCACCGGCGGCACCGTGATCGCCGAGGAAGTGGGCCTGTCCCTGGAAAAATGCACGCTGGCCGAACTGGGCCAAGCCAAGCGCATCGAAGTCGGCAAGGATGAAACCATCGTCATCGACGGCGCCGGCGACCACAAAAACATCGAAGGCCGCGTCAAGCAGGTTCGCAAACAGATCGAGGAAACCACCAGCGATTACGACCGCGAGAAGCTGCAAGAGCGCGTCGCCAAGCTGGCCGGCGGTGTGGCCGTGATCAAGGTCGGGGCTGCCACCGAAGTCGAGATGAAAGAGAAGAAGGCTCGCGTCGAAGATGCCCTGCACGCCACCCGCGCTGCGGTGGAAGAAGGCATCGTCGCCGGCGGCGGCGTGGCTCTGCTGCGCACCCGCGCCGCCATCGGCAAAATCAAGGGGGAGAACTCCGATCAGGACGCCGGCATCAAGATCGTGCTGCGCGCTCTGGA
>JAJXTJ010000285.1 GCA_021783895.1 Pseudomonadota bacterium
TGGGCCGACGAAGTGCTCGCCCAAATTGAGAAAAAGGCGGCGGCATGAGCACGAAAAATTTGTTGGTCGAACTGTTTGTCGAAGAGCTGCCGCCCAAGGCGCTGCAGAGGCTGGGCGGGGCCTTTGCCGCCGCCGTTGCGGATTCCCTCAAGGCGCAGGGGCTGGCCGCAGCCGATGCCGCCGTCACGCCCTACGCCTCGCCGCGCCGTCTGGCGGTGCATGTCGATGGCGTAGCCGCCCAAGCTGCGGACAAGCCGGTGTCGCACAAGCTGATGCCGGTGAGCGTGGGGCTGGATGCCAATGGCAAGGCCACTCCCGCGCTGCTGAAAAGGCTCGCCGCGCTGGGGCTGGATGAGGCTGTTGTTCCCAATCTCAAATGCGCCATCGACGGCAAGAACGAAGCGCTGTTTTTCGACTCCGTGGCCAAGGGCGCGACCTTGGCGGAGGGCTTGCAGAAGGCGCTGGACGAGGCGCTGACCAAGCTGCCCATTCCCAAGGTGATGACCTACCAGCTGGCCGATGGTTGGGACACCGTCAACTTCGTGCGCCCGGTGCATGGTCTGGTCGCCCTGCACGGGGCGGAAGTGGTGCCAATCGGCGCGCTTGGTTTGAAGGCGGGTCGCACCTCTCAGGGTCACCGCTTCGAAGCCGCCGTCAGCCCGGTCAGTCTCAAGGATGCCGACAGCTATGCGGCGCAGATGGAAAACGAAGGTGCGGTGATCGCCAGCTTCGAGGCGCGCCGCGCCGACATCGTGCGCCAGCTCCATGACGCGGCGGCGAAAATCGGCGGCGTGAGGCCGATTGAGGACGATGCCCTGCTGGACGAGGTCGCCGGCCTGGTGGAGCGCCCCAACGTGCTGGTGGGCCGCTTCGACGAGGAATTTCTCGGCGTGCCGCAGGAATGCCTGATCCTGACCATGAAGGCGAACCAGAAATATTTCCCGTTGCTGGATCAAGCCGGCAAGCTGACCAACCAGTTCCTGATCGTGTCCAACATCCGCCCCGCCGACCCCAGCGCGGTGATCGGCGGCAACGAGCGGGTGGTTCGACCGCGTCTGGCGGACGCCAAGTTCTTCTTCGACCAGGACCGCAAGAAGACGCTGGAATCCCGCGTGCTGAGCCTGTCCAAGGTCGTTTATCACAACAAACTCGGCACGCAGGGTGAGCGCGTGCAGCGCGTCTGCACCATCGCCAAAGCCATCGGCCAGCAACTGGGCGGCGAAGCGCTCGCGCTGCAAGCCGAGCAGGCTGCGCTGCTCGCCAAGACCGACCTGCTAACCGACATGGTGGGCGAGTTCCCGGAACTGCAGGGCACCATGGGCCGCTATTACGCCATCCACGATGGCTTGCCGGTTGCAATCGCCGACGCCATCGAGGATCACTACAAGCCGCGCTTTGCCGGTGACAGCCTGCCGCGCGGATCGGTCGGCACGGTCGTCGCACTGGCCGACAAACTGGAAACCCTTGCCGGCATGTTCAGCATCGGCCAGATTCCGACCGGCGACAAGGATCCGTTCGCGCTGCGCCGCCATGCACTGGGCATGATTCGAATGCTGATCGAAGGTGACATCGAGCTGGAACTGGATCAAATTATTCGTTATGCGGAACGTCCATTCAACGGCTTGACCGCAGAGGCGTATTCTGCGCTGGTCGAGTTTATCTTCGACCGTCTTACCTACCTCCTGCGCGAACAAGGCTACACGGCACAGGAAGTCGAGGCTGTCGTTTCGCTTCGTCCGCAGCGTCTGGGCGATATTCCGAAGCGCCTCGCTGCCGTGCGGACCTTCGCCGCGCTGCCCGAAGCTGCCGCGCTGTCAGCCGCCAACAAGCGCATTCAGAACATCCTGAAAAAAACCGATGCGCCGAGCGGCGACGCCGATCCGGCGATGATGCAGGAGGCGGCGGAGCGCGAACTGTTCGAGGCTGTGAGCCGTCTCGCGCCCCAGGTCGCGGCTCTGCTCCAGAACGATGATTACACCGGCGCGCTGACCCGGTTGGCCGGTGTGCGTCAAGCGGTGGACAGCTTCTTTGACGGCGTGATGGTCATGGCGGATGAACCGCTGATTCGCAATAATCGTCTCGCCTTGCTGAAATCCCTGGCCGATATGATGAACCAGGTGGCGGACATTTCGAAACTGGCGGTCTGACGGGAGAAATCTATGCCCATAACCAAACTGATCATTCTCGATCGCGACGGCGTGGTGAATTACGACAGCGACCAATTCATCAAAAGCCCGGACGAGTGGAAGCCCATCCCCGGCAGCCTGGAGGCGATTGCGCGCCTGAATCAGGCCGGGTTCAAGGTGGTGATCGCGACCAACCAGTCCGGCGTCGGCCGCGGCCTGTTCGACATGGCCATGCTCAACGCCATCAACGACAAGATGCACAAGGCGCTGGCGCAGGCGGGGGCGCGCATCGATGCGTGTTTTTTCTGCCCCCACGCCGCCGATTCGGATTGCGGCTGCCGCAAGCCCAAGCCCGGCATGTTTCAGGAAATCGGCGAACGCTTCAACATGAGTCTGGCGGGCGTGTCGTGCATTGGCGACAGTCTGCGCGACATGCAGGCCGCGGTGGAAGTGGGCTGTCAGCCGATCCTGGTGTTGACCGGCAAGGGTGTGAAAACCCAGGAAAACGGAGGGCTGCCTGAAAATACCTTGGTTTTCTCCGACCTCAGTGAGGCGGTCAAGCACGTGATAGGGGTGAGGAGTAAGGAGTGAGGTGTAATCTCAAAAGCGGAGAGATGAGGGGGGTTCCACTCTTCACCCCTCACCCTTCGCCCCTCACGGGGTTTATCGCATGATCTGGATTCGCTCTTTCGTCTTCGCGCTGGGGATGTGGCTGTTCACCCCGCTATTTTTTTTCATCGCCTTCTTTTCCCTGCCTTTTGACCCCGTTACCCGCTACCGCCTGATCGCGTACTGGGCAAAGATCATGTTGCGCTGGCTGAAGCTGACTTGCGGGCTTTCCTACCGCATTCTCGGTCGAGAAAACATTCCACCAACTCAGGTTATCGTGCTGTCCAAGCACCAGTCGGCTTGGGAGACCCTGGCGTTCCAGGACATCCTGCCGCCACTGGTGTGGGTGCTGAAACGGGAACTGCTGCGCATCCCGTTTTTCGGCTGGGCGCTGGCCATCGCCAGCCCGATCGCCATCGATCGCGGCTCGGGACGGGCCGCGGTGAAGCAGATTCTGGATCAGGGCAAGGAGCGGCTGGCGAAAGGTTTCTGGGTCGTGGTTTTCCCCGAGGGCACCCGCGTCAGGCCCGGAGTGAAGGGCAAATACAACATCGGCGGCGCCTGGCTCG
>JAJXTJ010000286.1 GCA_021783895.1 Pseudomonadota bacterium
CCTCCGCGCCCGCATCATAGCGCGCTGCTGGAAGTCGCCAACCGCATACGCCCCGGTTGCACCTTTCGTTATGCGCTGAATCGGGGCGGCTGGTATCGCCCCGGCGGCATCATCCAGCCGGATGGCACCCGCATTGCCGACAATCTGGAATCCTGGGCAAAGGCGGAACTGGCGATTTGCGATGGCGACATGCACGAACTGGCCGAGCGCCACGCAGGCAGCGGCTTGCTGGCGACGCGCCACACGGGGCGCACGCATTATTTTGTCGCTCCCTACGGTCCGGCACCGGCGGATTTCCTGCAACTCGAAATCGAAGAATTGCAGGAGGTGCTCGACCGCAAACTGATCGACGCCAGCAGTCCGCCGGAAAATCTGCAGGAGTTGACGGAACCGACCCTGCCCGAAACGCTGGAAGCACAGGCGGTGGCGGCACCCCGTTATCTTTTCCGCCGGCTGATCGATATGCGGCAGACCGTCGCCAGGATCGCGGCATCGGATGCGTGCAATGCCGGTTTGCCGCGCCTGCTTTCCGAATGGACGCACAGCAGCGCGGCGGCGCGCGGCCATTTCTGCGACCACTGGATTGTTGCGCTGCGCGAACACCAGGACCGCTATTGCAATCCGGTGGTGTCCGCATCGCTGGTTTCGCGCCATGCGCGCGAACTCAAACCCTTCCAGTGGAACCCTGACCTGGCCGGTGTCGAGATGTGCGCGCAGTTGCAGGCGTTCGATTGCGCCGCCGGATATGTCTCGGCCTGGTACGCCCATCTGGTGGCCGGCTTCAGGTATTTGCCGGATACCGAAGTAGCCTTGATCAGGAACTGGGTGGCGTCGCCATACTCGGCGTGAGGCGGGATGGATCGCGCTGTGCCAGGGTTATTCCCTCGATTGCGCGGGCATCGGTACCGGAACTGGCCGACGGCATTATTCAATTCTTGGGCCAGGCAAACCAGCCGTTCGGCCGTCTGCGCGGCAGCTGCCATCGAGGTGCTGGTGCTCTCGACCATCCGGGCGATCTGTTCGACCTGAACGGCGATATCGTTGCTTGCAGAACGCTGTCCGCGCGTGGAATTCGCCACTTCGCCAATGCGGACCAGCGTTTGCCCGCCCCCGCGCGAATATCCCTCAGCAGGGTAGCCGCGCTTCGGGCAAGATCGACGCCGATTTGCACGGTGGCCTTGGCAGTGCGTACCGCAAGATTGCTCACCTCGCTTGGCTGCTGGCTGATACCGTCCTGGAGAAGGGAAGCGGCGTGGCAAATTCCCGCAAGTTAGCTAGGGATAAATAACAATTTGACACTCATGGGTTTTTAGGCACATAGTTACCGGGGGTTTTTGCCCCGGTGCGTTTTCAATTGGGATTTGCGTGCCGTTCAACTTCACTTGTCCGGGAGGATTCCATGATTGCCTTGCCACTCGTTTTTGTCATGTCGCCGTTCATCGTGCTCGTGTTCATGATTATTTTTGCTGGCCAACCAAACCGATAGCTGCATGGTTGTGCTTTGACCCAAGGTACACATCTGGGAAAGCCTGGCTCTGGCCAGGTTTTTTTTGCCCAGTGCATTCGAATCGTGACCGCGAGTGCTGGCCGCAAGTCGTTATTCGGGGGTTTTCTGGATGGTCACTGATGGGCTGTTGCCGGAATGAACAGTTCGGGATCGACCATTGCTCCGTTAAGAACCACACTCCAGTGCAGATGCGGGCCGCTGGCGCGCCCAGTCTTGCCGGAAAGTCCGAGCAGCTGCCCCTTGCTCACCGTCTCGCCCGCTTTAACGCCAATCCGCTCGAGGTGGCAGTACATGGTGATCAAGCCATTGCCGTGGTCGAGAAAGATCGTCTTGCCGTTGAAAAAGTAGTCGCCGACCGCCAGCACCCGGCCTTGGGCGCTGGCCTTGACCGGGGTGCCGCTCGCGACCGCCACATCAAGGCCGGCATGCGGCGAGCGCGGCTCGCCGTTGAAGAATCGGCGCACCCCGAAACGCCCGGCCAGATTGCCTTCAGCGGGAACGATGAAGGCCAGGTCGGTATCGGGCGCAGCGCGCCAGTGGCGCTTCAGTTCCTTGATGGCGGATATCTCGCGCTCGGCGCGGGCCAGGTCGGCAGCCGACAGGTCCACCTTGCTCTTGTCCTTGAGCGTGACGTGTTGTTCGGGATAGTCCTTGGGATTGACCACGAAGGACTCCGCTTTCGTCGCGCTGCCAATTTTGACGTTCAACTCATGCGGGCCCGGTTTCATGTCCAGAGGCAGGCCGACCACCGCGTACCATTGATCGTGGTCGGCAGTGACCAGCACAGGCTGGTTGCCCAGCCAGGTTTGCGGCCTGTCGGCAGTCGTTGCCGTACTGCCGAGCGGAACGACTGCAATGCCGCCGGGAACATTGGAGGACTGAGGGAGGCTGGCGTGGGCAAGCGGCGGCAAAGCCAGCATGAGCAGGCCGAGGAAACAGGGGCGAAGCATGGTGGCAGCGAGCAGGTGCATGATCCTTTTTGGAAGTGATATCCGTCCGACCGGTATGTGGCCGCAGTCGCAACCGCAGCGTCGGCCTGCATTATGCCTCTTTGTCATCGCCCGGCTCAATACGCCGCCGGTCAGGCTGGGCGATCATGGATTCACTTCCTGAATATCCAGAGCAGCAGCGATAGCACGAGGGAGACAACGACGCTGGTCGTGATCGGGAAGTAGAAGCTGTAGCCTTTCCGTTCGATGTGGATATCTCCCGGAAGATGGCCAAGGCCGAGTCGGGACAGCCAGGGCCAGGCCATGCCGATCAGTACGAGGACGATGCCGCCGATGATGAGCCACTTTGCCATTGCAACTTTCTCCAGGCTGGACGCCGAGCTTCAGTCCAAAGGCTTGCGCAGCAGTATCTCGTCGAATCCGGGTGCGACCAATCCCTCGATCGGACCGATCGGGTAGAAGCCCAGCGCTTGATAGAAATTCAGGGCCTGATGATTGAACGACGAGGCGATGACCCACAGGTTTTTGGCCTCGTAACGCGCTTCAGTCTCTGCCCACGCCAATACCTGCTTGCCGATGCCGCGCCCCCTGTAGCCGGGCGACATGCCCAGCAGCTCGATATAGGGGCCGCGCAGCCACGGGTGGCGCACGCAGATCACCCCCGCCAGGTTGCCATCGACCAAGATCGCGTAGCGGCGCAGTGCCGCATCGTCGCGGAGCAGATAGCTCGCCAGCGATGCGGCGGAAAATTTCAGGCTTGCCCACGGTTCGGAGCTGGCAAGCATCTCTGCCAGCGACAGGGCATGCTCGTTGGTCAGGACGGTCGAGAGCTGACAGCTATCCAGGT
>JAJXTJ010000287.1 GCA_021783895.1 Pseudomonadota bacterium
AACACCCTTTCCTACGGTTGTGTTAATTTCGCTTTTGCTTCAATAATAGCGGGTTTGGCAACGAAAGAATGCTGAAAACAGGACCGCCATCATGCCGGACTCAAATGACCGTTCATGGTCTGCCTCTTGGCACAGTGCGCCATTCAAATAAAGACGGACCCCACTCAACCCAAACTACAAATACCGATCCTCACCCTCACGCCAAGGCGCAACCTTGAGCAACAGCACCATCCCCGGCAACGCCAACACTGCACACAGCAGAAAGAAGGAAAACCACCCCAGCCGATCGACCAGAAACCCGGTGGAGGCGTTGATGAAAGCGCGCGGCACCGCCGCCAGGCTGGTGAACAGGGCGAACTGGGTGGCGGTGTAGAGCGGATGGGTGGTGCGGGCGATGAAGGCGACGAAGGCCGCCGTGCCCAAGCCGACGCCCAAGGCTTCAAAGCCGATCACCAGGGCGAGCACGATCTTGTCGTGGCCGACCAGCGCCAGCGCGGCGAAACCCAGGATCGACACCACCTGCACCACGCCGAACAGCCACAGCGCGCGGTTGATGCCGAGACGCATCATCCACACCCCGCCCAGCAGCCCGCCGATGATACTGGGCCACAGGCCGGCATTCTTGGCGATCAGGCCGATGTCAGTCTTGGTGAAGCCCATGTCGAGGTAGAACGGCGTCGCCAGGGCGGTGGCCATGCTGTCGCCGAGCTTGTAGAGGAAGATGAAGCCGAGGATCAACAGGGCGGAACGCCAGCCCTTGCGGTTGATGAACTCGCGGAACGGCTCGACCACCGCCGCCCGCAATGTTCTCGGCCCGGACTTGACCAGATCGGGCTCGGCCACCATCAGCGTCATGGCGACTCCGGGCAGCATGAACAGGGCGGTGATCAGGAACACGCTGCTCCACGGCAAATGGTCGGCCAGAATCAGGGACAGCGAGCCTGGCACCAGGCCGGCAATGCGGTAGGCGTTGACGTGGATGGCGTTGCCCAGCCCGAGTTCGACGTCGAACAGGATTTCCCGGCGAAAGGCATCGAGCACGACGTCCTGCGTGGCGGAAAAGAAGGCGACCGCCAATGCCAGGTAGGCGATGCTCCAGAGGTCCAGCTTCGGCGCGAACCAGCCGAACATGGGTACCGAAAGCAGCAGCGCAATCTGGGTAAACAGCATCCAGCCGCGCCGCCGGCCCATCTTCGGCCAGGCGTAGTGGTCGAGCAGCGGCGACCAGAGGAATTTCCAGATATAGGGCAACTGGATCAGCGCGAACAGGCCGATCACCTTGAGGTCGACCTGCTCGGAGCGCAGCCATGCCGGCACCAGGCCGATCAGGAGATACAGCGGCAGGCCGGAGCTGAAGCCGGTGAAGACGCAGATCAGCATTTTTCGGGTGAAGACCGCCCGCCAGAGAGAGGAATTTTCAGACATACGGGAATAACAATAATCCAGACGCGCTACCTTACCTGAAAATTTGTCGCATAAATAGCAGACTTGCCCTGCTTGGAGAGATAGAGCCGGTTGTGTCAAAATGGCCGGCCATGCCTCCTTTCAACTCAAAGAACCATGCCTGAAGTCAGCCTGATCTCGGCGCTGCTGGTCGGCCTGCTCGGCGGCACCCACTGCGTCGGCATGTGCGGCGGCATCGTCGGCGCGTTGAGCCTGCAAATGCCGGCCAATGTGCCGCAGTGGCGTTTCCATCTGGCCTACAACCTGGGCCGCATCGCCAGCTATGGCGCGGCGGGAGTGCTGGCGGGTGCGGCGGGAGCGGGCAGCATGATGCTGAGCGGCATGCTGCCGGTCAAACTGGCCCTGTACCTGGTTGCCAACCTGCTCCTGGTTTTCCTGGGCCTGTATCTGGCCGGACTTTCCCACGCGGTGGTGCAGATCGAGCGCCTCGGCGGCGTCATCTGGCAGCGCCTGCAACCTTACTCGAAAAAGCTGCTGCCGGTACGCTCGGTGCCGCAGGCTTTCGCCCTGGGAGCGCTGTGGGGCTGGGTGCCGTGCGGCCTGGTCTACAGCATGCTGGCTGCCGCGATGGCCAGTGGCAGCGCCGCCTCCGGCGGGATGGTCATGCTCGCGTTCGGCCTGGGCACGTTGCCCAACCTGCTGGCGATGGGCTATTTCGCCCGGCAACTCAAAAGCTTCATGCAGCACAAGGGAGTGCGCCTCGCCGCCGGGCTGCTGGTGGCGGGCTTCGGCGTGCTGGGCTTGTACCGGTTGGCGATGCTATAGGGATCTCCCGGATTTCGGCCTGACGGCCTACATCCAGGCTACATCTTTTCGAAGCGATACACCGCCAGATTCCCCATCAGGTTCGGCAGCAAACTCACGTCCTCGCCATCGCACATGACGTGGCGCTCGAGGATGCGCACGCCATGGTTGCGGCAGAACGCCTCGAAATCGACGAAGGTGCAGAGATGGATGTTGGGCGTGTCATACCACTGGTAGGGCAGATCCCGCGACACCGGCATGCGCCCCTGCAGCACCTGAAGGCGGTGGCGCCAGTAGCCGAAGTTGGGGATGGTGACGATGCCCTGCTTGCCGACGCGCAGCATTTCCTTCACCACCAGCTCAATGTTGCGCATCGCCTGCAAGGTCTGGGAAAGAATCACAAAATCGAACGACTGCGGCTCGAAGCCGGACAGCCCCGCCTCCAGGTCCATCTGGATGACATTCACGCCCTTGCCGGCGCAGGCGAGGATGTTGGCGTCGGCGATCTCGATGCCGTAGCCGTGGGTATTGCGGGTTTCTTTCAGGTATTTGAGCAGGCTGCCGTCGCCGCAGCCGAGGTCGAGCACCTTGGCGTTGGGCGGAACCCAGCGTGCGATGGCGGCGAAATCGGAGCGTGCGATCATAATCCCAGCTCCTCGGCGGCATTGCTCATGTAGGCGCGCACCAGACTGTGGTAGTGCGGGTCGGGCATGAGGAAGGCATCGTGGCCGTGCGCGGCGGTGATTTCCGCATAGCTGACGTTGCGTTCGTTATCCAGCAGCGCCTTGACGATCTCGTGCGAGCGCGAGGGCGCGAAGCGCCAGTCGCTGGTGAAGGACACCACCAGGAAGTCGGCGCTGACGGGCTTGAGCGCCGCGCTCAGACTGCCGTGGTGGTGATGGGTGGGGTCGAAATAATCGAGCGCCTTGGTCATCAGCAGGTAGGTGTTGGCATCGAAGCTGTCGGCGAACTTGTCGCCCTGGTAGCGCAGGTAGGATTCGACCTCGAACTCCACGCCGTAGCCGAACTGGAACACCTCGTTCTTGAGGATGCGGCCGA
>JAJXTJ010000288.1 GCA_021783895.1 Pseudomonadota bacterium
ACCAGATCCCATACCAGCAGGCGCTGGTCTAGCGGCAGGGCTTCGAGGATGTGGGCGACGTCGGCCGGATGCAGTTCATCGAGCTTCTTCTGCAGTTCTGCAATGTTCTGCTTGTGTACCAGGGATTCGACCAGATCCTGGCGCGGCCCTTCCTGGCGATGGACGAGATCCTCCACCAGCTTCTGCCTGGCGAGCAGAGCCTGCACCTGATGGAGATGCTCTTCCAGGCTTTCGTGTTGGAGGGTGTCGTATTCTTCGGTCACTGAATCTTCAAGCTGGACGCGCGGCAAATTTTCGCGATTTTACCGCGCGTATCCTTCTGTACGGGGATTATTTCGGCACCTGTACCTGGTACATGCGCTTTGAAATCGTGGCTACACGTCGGACGTATTTGGCAGAGGCGCGGTTGTTTTCATACCAGCGCGGATTGGGCACCATGGCCGCGAGCGCTGCGGCCTGCCCGCGGGTGAGAGCGGCGGCGGATTTCTTGTAATAGCGGCGCGAAGCCGCTTCGGCTCCGTATACGCCGTTGCCCCACTCGATGATGTTCAGATATACCTCCAGGATGCGGCGTTTGCTCCAGGTGGTTTCAATCATCAGAGTGATGATGGCTTCCTGGCCCTTGCGTACGAAGCTGCGGTCGGAGGAAAGGAACAGGTTCTTCGCCAGTTGCTGGCTGATGGTGGAGCCGCCCGCGACCAGCCGGCCCTTCTTCAGGTTTTTCTCCATCGCTTTCTGGATGCCTTCGATATCGAATCCTTCATGGTCGAGGAATCTGGAGTCTTCCGCTGCGATGATGGCGCGCTTGAGGTGGATGGAAATTTTCTCGTAAGGCACCCATTGGTGGCGCAATTCGGCACCGGGTTTTTTCTCCTGCAGGCGCGTTAGGCCGGCTTGCATGAATGCACTGGAAGTGGGGTTGTGGTCGATCCACCACAGAATATGGGCGAACGCCCACACTTGCCAGGCCATGAACAGGCCAAGCAGGATGAGCGCAGCGCGCCACAAGCCTCCCCAGATGGCTTTCATGCGGCGTTTCTTAGCATGGCGATGACCGGCGCGGTGTCGGGGCGAACGCCGCGCCAGAGATAAAAGCTTTCCGCCGCCTGTTCCACCAGCATGCCCAGGCCGTCGGAAATTTGCGTGGCGCCGTGCGTGCGCGCCCAGGCCATGAAAGGCGTCTCCGCGCCATACATCATGTCGTAGGCCAGCGCGCCGGGGCTGAAAAGATGTTCCGGCAAGGGCGGCAGTTCGCCCTTCAGGCTCGCGGCGGTGGCATTGATAATCAGGTCGAACGCGCCTTCCAGATTGGCGTAGGGGCTGGCGGACAGGCTGCGCACCGTGATGCCGTGCTCAATTTTCTTTTGATACGACATGACCAGGGCCTCGGCTTTTTCAACCGTGCGATTGGCCAGAACCAGTTGCGCCGGCGCCTGTTCCAGCAGGGGCAGCATCACGCCGCGCGCCGCGCCGCCCGCGCCCATCAGCAGCACGCGCTTGCCCTGGATGGAGAAACCGAGATTTCGGGTGATGTCGTTGACCAGGCCCGCGCCGTCGGTGTTGTCGCCGATGATGCGTCCGTCCTTGAATATCAGGGTATTGACGGCGCCGGCATCGTCAGCGCGCGAGTCAAGTTCCTTCGCGTAATGAAATGCCTGTTCCTTGAACGGCACGGTGACGTTCAGGCCCTTGCCGCCGGCCCGGCGAAAGGCTTCCACGGTTTCCCTGAAAGCGTCCAGCGGCGCCAGCAGTTTTTCGTAAACCATGTCCTTCCCGGTCTGGCGGGCGAATTCGGCGTGAATCAGTGGGGATTTTGAGTGGGCGACGGGGTTGCCCACCACGGCGTATCTGTCGGTCATGTCGCGCTCGGGTGAATGCGCGGCATTTTACCTGTTATGCCAGGCTGATTACTTTTGTGTCCAGGGCAGGCCCCGGTTTTTCCAGCCGTTTATTTCGTTGCGATGGCCGGTTGCCGGGTTGATGTCGCCCTCGAAGCCTTCCAGCACGTTGTAACTGCTGCGCCAGCCGGCCAGCGTGGCGGCCTCGGCGGCGCGATGTGACCGATTGCCGTTGCGGCAGATGAACAGCGTCAGGGCTTCGGGATCGGCCGATTGCTTCAACTGGCTGAGGAAATGGGGGTTGGGATGCCAGCCGGGATAACTCATCCATTCCACATGCACCGCGCCGGGGATGTCGCCGGCCAGATCCAGTTCGGCGCGCGAACGCACATCGATCAGGCGCGACCCGGGAGCCAGTTCCAATACCGCCGCCGCTTCGTCCGGCGTAAGCGCCCCTTCATAGGGCAGGCCGGTCGCCAGCGCGCGCTGCTGGGCGTGGGTGAGAATTTCGGTCAGGCGTCCCATGTTCGAACATTATTCCGCTACAGTATGAGTATATGCTTGGCTTGGCCTATGGCAAGCACCAAAATAGTGCAATATTTGGATGTTGTGCACTATATTGGTGCAAACGACGTGCGTGATTTTGGGTAATGGCCTTGTGGCACAATGCGTAACGCGAAATTTGAAGGATGGCACAGTTTCTGCAAGAGAGAGTGCCGTCGTTAATTTGTTTTCAAAATCTGTTGATTCTTAGGAGAGCACTACCATGGCGGTCGCCAACGTACTGAAAATGATCAAGGACAACGAAGCCAAGTTCGTTGACCTGCGCTTTACCGACACCAAGGGCAAGGAACAGCACGTTTCCATCCCTGCCCGTATCGTGACCGAGGAGTGGTTCGAGGACGGCCACCCTTTCGATGGTTCCTCCATCGCCGGCTGGAAAGGCATCCAGGCTTCCGACATGCTGCTGAAAGCCGATCCGGACACCGCCTTCATGGACCCCTTCTTCGACGAGTCCACCCTGGTGCTGACCTGCGACGTGATCGAACCGTCCGACGGCAAGGGCTATGACCGCGACCCGCGCTCCGTGGGCCGCCGCGCCGAAGCCTACCTCAAGTCCACCGGCATCGGTGACACCGCCTACTTCGGCCCCGAGCCCGAGTTCTTCATTTTCGATTCCGTGACCTGGCACACCGACATGTCCGGCTGCCACGTGACCCTGCGTTCCGAGGAAGCCTCCTGGTCCTCCAAGGAGCAGACCGAAGCCGGCAACACCGGCCACCGTCCCGGCGTGAAGGGCGGCTACTTCCCGGTGCCCCCGGTCGACTCGCTGCAGGACATCCGCGCCGCCATGGTGCTGGCCCTGGAAGAAATCGGCATCCCGGTCGAAGTGTTCCACCATGAAGTCGCCACCGCCGGCCA
>JAJXTJ010000289.1 GCA_021783895.1 Pseudomonadota bacterium
GGCGGCACCTCGCTTAAAACAGCCCGGCTGGTGCTGCTGTTTGTTGCCCTGGCACTGGTCGTGCCACTGACCGGTTTGACGATCATCAAGGTGCATGGCCCGCAGCTCGAGCGCGAAACCTATGCCAATCTGCAGGCCATTGCCCGGCTCAAGGCCGAGCAGATCGAGAACTGGCTGGCCGAGCGGGACGGAGACAGCGCGGCGCTGGCTGCCAGCACCGACTTCGCCGCGCGGGTCGATGAATTCATGCATCGGCAACACGATGCCAAGCTCTCCAAGGCAGTTCTGGACCGGCTGAATAATCTGCGTACGGCCTATAGTTACGACAGTGTCCTGTTATTCAATGCAGGCGGTCGACTATTGCTCCTGCTGGGTGATGAGGATGACAACACCCCTGCGCTGCGGAAACAGTTGCGCCAGGCGCTGGCCAGCAACCAGGTGCAACACGGGAACCTGTACCGCGACGAAGCCGGGTATGTCCACCTGGACTGGGTGGTGCCCATTTCCGGACCGCAGGGGAAGCCTCCGGTGGCGGCGGTGGTGTTGCGCGTGACGGCCCAGCATTTTCTTTTCCCCCTGATCCAGACCTGGCCGACAGCCAGCCCCAGTGCCGAAACCTTGCTGGTGCGCCGCGAGGGCGAATCGGTCGTCTTTCTCAACGAACTGCGTCATCGTCATGGCACCGCCCTGACCCTGAAGTTCTCCCTGGCTGCTCCAGAACTGCCCGTCGCCATCGCCCTGCGTGCGGCCAAGCCCGGCACGACGCCTGGTAAGGATTACCGTGGCGTTTCCGTGCTGGCTGCCTATCGACCGGTGGCAGGCACGGATTGGTCGATTGTCGCCAAGATCGACCGCGCTGAGGTGCTGGCGCCACTGCGCGAACTGGTCCTGTGGGTCAGCCTGGCCGCTTTCTCCGCCATAATTGCACTGAGCGCGGCGCTGCTGCTGCTCTGGCGCCAACAACGGCGCATGCAAAACCTGGCGCTGTTGGCGCAAAAGACGAGAACGGATCGCTTGCTGCAAAGTTCGTTCAACGAAATCTTTTTGTTCGACGCCGACTCTCTGCTTTTCCTTCAAGTCAGCGAGGGTGCAAAGCGAAATCTGGGTTACTCATCCGATGAACTGAGCCGATTGACCCCGCTGGACCTGAAGCCATCGTTCACACGGGAGAGCTTCGAGCAGATGATTCTCCCGCTCCGCGCAGGCGAACAACAATCCTTGTTTTTCGCGGCAATTCAACGTCGCAAGGATGGCACGACTTACCCGGTGGAAGTGCGTCTGGAACTCGTGCGGGCGGAACGCCCGGTGTTTCTGGCCGTCATCCAGAACATCAGCGAGCGCAAGGCAGCCGAAACAAAAATTCTGCGGCTGACTCAACTCTACGCCGCATTGAGCCAGTGCAACCAGGCCATTGTGCGGTGTGCCGGCGAGGAAGAGCTGTTCCCGCAAATCTGCCGCAATGCGGTGCAGTTCGGCGGCTTCAAGATGGCGTGGATCGGTCTCATCGACCCTGACACCCGCATGGTGCGGCCAGCCGCCAGTTTCGGCGAAGGCCTGGAGTACCTGCAAGACATCGAAATCTCGCTGGATGCCGACAAGTCTTTCAGTCACGGCCCTACCGCCATCGCAATTCACGAAGGCCGGCCATTCTGGTGCCAGGATTTCAAGAATGATCCGGCTACCGCGTCGTGGCATGAGCGCGGTGCGCAATTCGGCTGGGCTGCCACTGCATCGCTGCCGCTGCACAGGGATGGCGTCGTTGTAGGCGCCTTCAGCCTGTATGCCGGAGAAACCAACGCTTTCGACGAAGCTGCGCGCGATCTGCTGGTTGAAATGGTGGTGGATATTGACTTCGCGTTGGGCAATTTCGGTCGCGAAAAGAAACGCAAGCAAGCCGAAAACGAAGCCCGAATTTTGACGCAGCGGATCAATCTGGCTACCGAGGCTGCCTCGATTGGCATCTGGGACTGGAATCTGGAGACAGATCAGTGGTTTGCCACCCCCACCTATTTCACGATGCTGGGATACGATCCTGATGAGGGTTTTACCTTTCGGGAGCACTGGATCGAACGAATCCACCCGGAGGATGTGGATAATGTCGCTGAAAAGATCCGTGCGGTTCTTGCCGGAAGTGAGGCGCCTTACCAGTATGAAGCACGGATACGTCATGCTGACGGGGCTTACCGTTGGATCAGCGTCGTCGGGCGCATTGTCGAGTGGGATGTAAATGGCAAGGCAAGCCGCATGCTTGGGGTGCGGATGGACATCACCAAACGCAAACAGGATGAGCAGGAATTGCGCATTGCCGCCACCGCTTTTGAAGCGCAGGAAGGTATCTTCGTCACCGATGCCCACAACGTCATCCTGCGCGTCAACCAGGCCTTCATTCGCCTGACCGGTTACAGTGCCGAGGAAACCATCGGCCAGACGCCGTCCCTGCTCAAGTCCGGACGGCATGACCCGGACTTCTATCGGGAAATGCGGGAAAGTCTTAACCGCGACCACTGCTGGCAAGGCGAAATATGGAACCGTTACAAGAATGGCGAGGTGCATCCCGGATGGCTCGCCATCACCGCCGCCACCGACGCAAAGGGACGGGTCACCAATTATATCGGCACCTACTACGATCTCACGCAGAGCAAGAAAGCGGACGAAAAAATCCGCCTGTTGGCGTTCTACGATCCGCTGACCGGTCTGCCTAACCGCCGTCTGTTGATCGACCGTTTGCAGCAGTCTCTCGGCGCCAGCGCACGTCACCATAACCACGGCGCTGTCCTGTTCGTCGACCTGGACAGCTTCAAGACCCTCAACGATACCAAAGGGCATGATACCGGCGACCTGTTGCTGATTGAGGTGGCCAACCGGCTGCAAGCCTGTGTGCGTGAGGAGGACACCGTGGCGCGTCTGGGCGGGGACGAGTTTGTCATCATGCTGGAAGAATTGAGTGAAGATATCCGGCAAGCCGCGACCCAGGCGGAAGTCGTGGCTGAAAAGATCCTCGACGCCATCAGCCAGCCTTATTCGCTGAAAGGATACGGATATCACAGCTCCACCAGTATCGGCATCCACCTGTTTCACGAGAACGATATCACGGTGGATGAACTGCTCAAACGTGCCGACATTGCAATGTACGCCGCGAAGGATGCCGGGCGCAACACCCTGCGTTTCTATGACCCCGCCGCGCAGTTGGCGCTGGAAGTTCGCACGGCTTTGGAAAGCGATCTGCGTCGCGCCCTGGCAGAAAACCAGTTCAGACTCT
>JAJXTJ010000290.1 GCA_021783895.1 Pseudomonadota bacterium
GCCTGGATCGCCAAGAAGGGCGAGGAAGACGACAAGAATCTGCTGCAGCTGACCCAGACCATCGCCTTGATCACGCTGCTGGAGGGTCGCGAGGAGTCCGAGCCCGATGCCGTGCGCCTGTCCACCCTGCATGCAGCCAAGGGGCTGGAGTTCGGCCATGTGTTTCTGGTCGGGGTCGAGGAAAACATCCTGCCGCACCGCGATGCGGTGGACGAAGGGCGGCTGGAGGAGGAGCGCCGCCTGATGTACGTTGGCGTTACCCGCGCGAAGAAGTCGCTCACCCTTTCCTACTGCTCACGCCGCAAGCGCGCGCGCGAAACTATGGCTTGTGACCCGTCGCGCTTCATCGACGAACTGGGCGATGACGTGCGCATGCCGGACAAACCGTCCGACACCGAAACCAAGGCCAGCGGCAGCAACCGGCTGGCCGCCCTCAAGGCAATGCTCGGCTAGGTTTCCTGAAAGGCAGGGCCTGAAACGGCCCGCCATTAAACCGTCAGCAGCCCAGGATCCACTTCGCCAGTGTCTGTGCATCCGCGGGCGGGATCTTTTGCGCCGGCATCGGGATCTTCCCCCACTTGTCCTTGGAGCCCTTCAGGATACTGTCGGCCAGCATCGCCTCAGCGTCTCCTTTGCCACAGCCAAGCCCCATCTTGTACTTGGTGGAAATATCTTTAAAAGAAGGGCTCAATCTCTTTTTCTCCATATCATGGCAGGCCATGCAGTTGCTCTTGCTGGCGAGTTCGGGGCTGGCATGCACCGGAGCGATGCTGAGGGGAAGGGCGGCAATAGCGATCAGGGCGACAAATGGTTTCATTTCGACTCTCCGCTCTATTGGATTAGAAGAGTGGCAGCAAGCACTTGGCCGCCCCGGATGATGCTTTAACGGCTTGATAAAAGCAGGGCTGCGAGCGCCCTGCATCAAGTCATCAAAGCGTGAGTATCCACTTCGACAGCGCTTGTGCGTCGGCCGGAGAAATCTTCTGCGCCGGCATCGGGATTTTTCCCCACTTGCCCTTCACGCCCTTCTGAATACCGTCAGTCAACATCGCCTCGGCCGTTTTATCACCTTTGTACTTGGCCGAAATATTCTTGAAGGTAGGTCCCATTTTCTTTTTTTCCACATCGTGGCAAGCCATGCATTTGCTCGCGGTGGCCAGCTCAACGCTGGCGTGCGCCGGAGCGAAGCAGAGGGGCGTTGCAATAGCGATCAGGGCGACAAGTGTTTTCATTTCAGCTCTCCATACAAGTGGATAAGAACATCTTTTAATCATCATACCAAACTAATTCGCACTTGTCAGTATGGCAAATTGTCGCAGACATGCAAAACAAAAAAGGGGGCGCCCGCGCGCCCCCTTTCAATACCGTCATGGTCGATCAGTTGACCTTGGGATCCAGTTCGCCCTTGTCGTAGCGCTTCTGCATTTCTTCCAGGTTGAAGACCTTTTTGATCTTGCTCGCCTGGCCCGCTGCACCGAACGCTTCGTAACGGTTCTTGCAAATGTCGCTCATGCCCTTGGTGGCTTCCTTGAGGAATTTGCGCGGATCGAAGTTGGACTTGTTTTCCGCCAGGTGCTTGCGGATGGCACCGGTGGACGCCATGCGCAGGTCGGTGTCGATGTTGACCTTGCGCACGCCGTTCTTGATGCCTTCGACGATTTCGCTGACCGGCACGCCATAGGTCTGGCCCATGTCGCCGCCATAGCTGTTGATGATGGCGAGCCAGTCTTCCGGCACGGAAGACGAGCCGTGCATCACCAGATGCACGTTGGGGATGCGCTCATGGATTTCCTTCACGCGATCGATGCGCAGCACCTTGCCGGTGGGCTTCTGGGTGAACTTGTAGGCGCCGTGGGAGGTGCCGATGGCGATGGCCAGGGCGTCAACCTTGGTCTTGGAAACGAAATCGGCAGCCTCGTCGGGGTCGGTCAGCAGCTGGTCGTGCGACAGCTTGCCTTCGGCGCCGTGGCCATCCTCTTCACCGGCCATGCCGGATTCCAGGGAACCGAGACAGCCCAGTTCGCCTTCGACGGATACGCCGCAGGCATGCGCCAGTTCGGACACCTTGGCGGTGGTGGCCACGTTGTATCCGTAGGTGGACGGGGTCTTGCCGTCGGTGCCCAGGGAACCGTCCATCATCACCGAGGAAAAGCCGGACTGGATGGAGCGGAAGCAGATGCTGGGCGATGCGCCATGGTCCTGGTGCATGCAGACGGGAATCTGCGGATACATTTCGATCGCCGCCAGGATCAGGTGGCGCAGGAAGGGTTCGCCGGCATAGGAACGGGCGCCGGCGGAGCCCTGCAGGATCACCGGGGAATCCACGGCGGCGGCGGCTTGCATGATGGCCTGAACCTGTTCCATGTTGTTGACGTTGAACGCGGGCAAGCCATAACCGTTTTCGGCGGCATGGTCGAGCAATTGACGAAGGGAAATCAGGGCCATTTACACTCTCCTAGGTTAAAAAGTTTCAGCACGCTACGTGTTTGCAAAATCAGGTTTTTTTCGAATCGCCCACCCGGACGATCTTCATGGTGTTGGTGCCGCCCGACTGACCGATGGGCTCACCGATGGTCAGCAGGATCAGGTCGCCATCGCGCACCGCGCCACGCCGCCGCAGCTCTTCTTCAGCCTCTGCCAGTAAGGCATCGCGTTCCTTGGTGACGGTTTTCAGGTTGATCGGATAGACGCCGCGGAAAAGAGTGACTTTTCTACGGGTTTGCACCTGAGGTGTCAAGGCATAGATCGGCACCCGGGTCGACAGGCGGCTCATCCACAAACAGGTGTTGCCCGACTCGGTGAGCGCCGCGATCGCCTTGATGTTGAGATGGACCGAGGTGAACACCGCCGACATCGCGATCGCCTCGTCGGCGCGCAGAAAGCTCTTGCTCAGGCGTTCGTTTGAGAAGCCGGGTTCGGCTTCCTTTTCCGCTTCCAGGCACACGCGATCCATCGCCTGCACTGCCTCGACCGGAAACTGGCCGGCCGCCGTTTCGGCAGACAGCATCACCGCGTCGGTGCCGTCGAGCACCGCGTTGGCGACGTCGGACACTTCGGCACGGGTCGGGATCGGGCTGCTGATCATCGATTCCATCATCTGGGTGGCGGTGATCACCACCTTGTTGCGCTCGATCGCCATGCGGATCATGCGCTTCTGCAGCGCGGGCACCGCAGCGTCGCCGACTTCCACACCGAGGTCGCCGCGCGCCACCATGATGGCGTCGGACGCTTCGAGGATTTCTTCCAGGTGCTCG
>JAJXTJ010000291.1 GCA_021783895.1 Pseudomonadota bacterium
CTGCCGCAACGGTATTGATCGTGCTTCTAGTGTACAGTCTGATATCTATATTAGTATGCAACACGGCATGGTAATTGCGACGATGTAGGGCAACTGACGGAAAACAGAAAGTGGAATACGGAATACGGAGCTTCTCCATGGTAACTGCAGCGTACAAATCCCGATCATTGATAGGTGCCATCCTGCTGGCGCCGTTGCTGGGCTTGTCTGTCCAGGCGCGGGCGGCCTGCGACGAGGTCGGCCAGTTCGTGTCGATTCAGGGCAGGGTTGAGGTACAGGGCGCTGGCACAGACAAGTGGAAGCCCTCCGCCCCGGACAGCAACCTGTGCGAGGGTGACACCATCCGCGCTGGAGAGCTCAGCCGAGCCGAAGTGGCGCTGATCAATGATTCGGTGCTGCGGATAGATCAGAACACCACCATCCGTCTCGTCGACATCGCGGAGAAGGAGACGGAACAGTCCCTGCTCTCCCTGGTGGGGGGGGCGATCGCTTCCTTGAGCCGCAAGCCACGGCGCGTCACCGTCAGCACGCCTTATGTCAACGGGACCATCGAGGGCACTGAATTCGTCATGCGTCTCGCCGGGGATCAGGCGGAGATAAAAGTGCTTGAGGGCGCGGTGGTCGCGGCGAACGATCAGGGCCGGGAGTTGCTGGGCCCCGGCGAGGGAGCGATGACCACCGCGGGCGGCGCGCCAGTGCGCTACCTGATGGTGCGCCCCCGCGACGCCGTGCACTGGGCCCTCTACTACCCGCCCGTGGTGTACCTGAGCCCGGATGCCTGGTCGGGCTCCGGATGGGAAGCGTCGGTGCGGGAGTCTGTGCAGGCCTATCTGGCCGGCGATCTGCAAGGCGCCTTTGCCGCCGTTGCGCGAGTCCCCGGGACCGTCGACGACCCGCGTCTGCTGGCCTATCGGACTTCGTTGTTCCTGGCCGTGGGTCGGGTCGAGGAGGCCAATGCCGACATTCAGCGGATCCTTGACGCTCATCCGAACGACGGCAGCGCCAACGCCCTGGAGGCCATTGTCGCGGTAGTCCAGGGGGACAACGAAAAGGCGTTGGCGTCCGGCAATCGGGCGGTAGGCGTGGCGCCGCAAACGGCCGCTGCATGGATCGCGCTCTCCTATGCCCGGCAGGCCGGGTTCGATCTGGAAGGGGCGCGTGCCAGCGCCGAACAGGCGGTCGCGGTCGAGCCGCACAACGCCCTGGCTTGGGCGCGCCTGGCCGAACTCCATCTGTCCTTCGCCGAGCTGGACCCTGCATTGGCTGCCGCGGACAAGGCAGCGGCGCTGCAGCCCGGACTGTCGCGCGCCCAGAGTGTGCTGGGCTTCGCGCATTTGACGCGCAGCGAGACTGCGGCGGCACGAGCGGCGTTCCAGTCCGCGATCAAGCTCGATCAGGCCGACTTCCTGCCGCGTCTCGGCCTGGGCCTGGCCACCATCCGCGATGGCAAACTGTCGGAGGGTCGCCGGGAGCTCGAGATCGCCGCCAGCCTGGATCCGAACAATGCGCTCATCCGCAGCTATCTGGGCAAGGCCTACTTCGAGGAAAAACGCGACGACCTGGTCGACCGCGAGTACGCCACCGCGCGCGAGCTGGATCCCAAGGATCCGACACCGCTCTTTTACAGCGCCATTCACCGGCAGACCACCAACCGGCCAGCGGAAGCCCTGGTCGACATGCAACAGGCAATCGAGCTGAACGACAACCGGGCGATCTACCGCTCGCGTCTGCTGCTGGATTCCGATCTGGCTGCCCGCAGCGCCAGTCAGGCCCGGATCTACACCGATCTGGGCTTTGACCAGCTCGCCCTGGTGGAAGGCTGGAAATCGGTGAATACCGATCCGGGCAATCACTCCGCGCATCGCCTGCTGGCCGATTCCTACGCCGGACGGCCCCGGCACGAGATCGCCCGCGTCAGCGAGCTGCTGCAGTCGCAACTGCTGCAGCCGCTCAGCATGACACCCCTGGCGCCGCAACTCGCCGAGAGCAATCTATTCCTCATCAGCGCCGGTGGTCCGGCGACCATGGGGTTCAACGAATACAACCAGGTGTTCAGCAGCGATGGCCTGACACTGCAAACCAGTGCTTTGGGTGGCGAAAGCGACACTCATGGCGCGGACGCCGTAGTTTCGGGAATCCACCGCAACGTTTCCTTCAGCGTCGGTGGCTTCCATTACCGCACCGATGGCTTTCGCGACAACGCCGATCAGAGCGACGACATGGGCAATGCCTTCGTTCAGTTCCAGGTGTCACCCGAAACCAGCATCCAGGCCGAATACCGCTACCGAGACAATGAGCAGGGCGATCTTCAGCAGCGTTTCTTCAAGGAAGATGTGTTCGATACCCTGCGCAACCTGCAGGAAAAGGAATCCGTGCGGTTGGGCGTTCGCCATGACCTGGCGCCCAACTCGATCCTGCTCGCGTCTCTTGTCTACCAGGACTCGCAAATCGACGCGAAGGCTGAGGACTTTCCGGTTCCCGAGGGATTTTTCAAACTCGGGATCCCCGAAGAGTCCCTGGGCGCGGAGTTCCAGCATCTGTTTCGCACGGAATCCCTCAATCTGCGCACCGGCGCCGGCACGGTGGATCTCGATCGCAAGGAAAATCAAGCCTTCGGCTTTCCCGCCGATTTTTTTGAAACTGGAACCGATCCGATTGTATTTGGCGATGCGCTGAACGCCAGCCTGAAGCATTTCAACGGCTACAGCTACGCCGACATCCGGCTGCTGGACCAGCTCACGGCGACCCTGGGGCTGAGTTACGACAACATTGATAGAACGGATGCGGATGACAAGGATGAACTGAACCCCAAATTCGGTTTGACCTGGACCCCGCTATCGGGAACCACGGTGCGTGCCGCCGCCTTCAAGGTGTTGAAGCGCTCCCTGATAACCGATCAGACCCTGGAGCCCACCCAGGTTGCCGGTTTCAATCAGTTCTACGATGACGTCAATCTGACGGAAGCCTGGCGCTACGGCACGGCGCTGGACCAGAAATTCGCGGCCAACCTGTTCGGTGGCGTGGAACTGTCCGTGCGCGACCTGATAACTCCGGTCGCTTTCATCGGGGACGATGGTCGTCCTGTTGATCAGGATCTCGACTGGCGGGAGTATTCCAGTCGGCTCTATCTCTTTTCGACGCTGAGCGACCGGATTTCCCTGAAGGCCGAATACATCTTGGAGCGGTTTGATCGCGACACCCTCGGGCCTGAGAAATTGCTTACGCATCGCGTTCCCCTGGGCGTGCGCT
>JAJXTJ010000292.1 GCA_021783895.1 Pseudomonadota bacterium
TTCTCAAGCCGGAGGCATTACGGGCCTGCCGACCCGACCAAACGCTGGCCCTATGGCAAAACCTGCTGGCGGAATTCGGCGGCACTGCGGATACGGCAAGCCTGATGCGCGCGGATTTATGGACTTACCTGAGCGAAAACTGCCTGGTGAAAACAGACCGGGCCAGCATGGCCCACGGCCTGGAAATTCGCGTACCCCTGCTCGGCAATAGCGTGCTCGATACGGTTCTCGGCTGGCCGGCTGCCGCGCACTATGACGCCGGGGGAGGCAAGACGATACTGCGCGCCCTGGCGCAACGCCATTTGCCCACCGAGGTATGGGATCGCCCCAAGCACGGTTTCTCGGTCCCCCTGCGCGACTATTTCAACGGACAGTGGCGTGAAGTGTGCGAAAATTATGTGTACCGCTGTAACGAATTGGCGCCCTTCCTCAACCCGGAAGCAGTACGGAAAACCTGGGAGGATGCACGGGCAGGCCGCGCCTCGCGCCGTCTTGCCTATACGCTGGTCACCTTGCTGATGTGGCTCGACACTCACGCCATGACGTTAGAATGACCGGCTATGCACCAAACAACTAAACTACCACCTACTGAAAGTAGGTGGGTTGGCGCAGCCGGGATGCTGATGACTAAAGTCATCAAAACCGCACCCGGCTAAACGCGCATGAATCAAAACCGTGCAAGTCAACTTCACCGGCTAAAGCCGGTGGTTTATGACCTTTTGAGGCTCGATAATTAATGGGAGTCACAATGTTGAGAAAGGGTGGCAAAACCGAAAAGCGCCTGAAAAAACTGTTCAGGAATTTTTACTCGCCGGCGGATGCCGACAACTTCGGCATCCGACTGCCTCTCAAGCACCCCGCCATCACGCCGCCCATCCGTCGCGACATCTATTTCGGGGAGTACGAAAGAAAGGAAGTCGAGATCATTCGCCAAAGGCTGACAAACAATGACATAGTAATGGAAGTGGGTGCCGGGATAGGTTTCCTTTCCGCATTCTGCGCACGCGCAATCGGGGGACAACGGGTATTCGCCTACGAGGCGAACCCGGCGCTCATGGATGTGATCAGGCAAATACATACGGACAATGGCGTTGCGCCGACCGTGAAAAATGTTCTTCTGGGACAAGGGGACGGCGAGAGAGAATTCTTCCTGGAGAAAGATTTCTGGGCTTCCTCGCTGATCCGGTCGGATTCCACCACAGAAGTGATCCGCGTTCCCCAGATCGATCTCAACGCCGAAATAAATCGTGTCGCTCCAAGTTTCCTCATTGTGGACATCGAGGGGGGAGAATATGAGTTCTTTCAACTCGCCGACCTGGCAAAGGTGCAAAAAATCTGTGTCGAGGTTCATCCCCATGTACTGGGAAATCGCAGCATCTCCGAGATAGTCGCCCGCCTCATCGATCAAGGATTTTCCCTCGATTTTGGATGCATGCGCAAAAATGTCCTGTTCTTCTCCCGCGAAGCGACACTGTAAGAAATCAATGGGAACCGCCTCCCCAACGCTCAGCCTGATCATTCCCGTCTACAACGTGGCGCCCTTCCTGCCGCGTTGCCTGGATAGCATAGCCGACACTCATGGCACTTCCACGGAGGTCATCGTCGTGGATGACGGCTCCACCGACGACTGTCCGTCCATCCTCGCCCGCTATGCCGCTCAATACCCGCATTTCCGGGTCATCCGCCAGGAAAACGGCGGCCTCTCGGCGGCCCGCAACGCGGGGCTGGAGCAGGCGCGCGGCGAATACATCGCTTTCGTCGATTCCGACGACTATGTGTCGCCCGGCTACTACGCCAACCTCGTGCAACTTGCCGCATCCTGCGGCGCCCCCATGGCCGTTGGCAATGCCATGTACCACTTCGAGGGACGCAAGGAAGATTTCGCCATTTTCCGCGACAATCTTCCGCGCGGAGTGATCGGCGGCCATGAACTGCTGAAGCAGCGTCTGCGGAACAAGACTTTCCTGCACATGGTGTGGATGCATGTCTACCGCCGGGACTTCATCGAACACAACGGCATGCGCTTCGTGCTCCGTCTCATCCATGAGGACGTTCCGTGGACGACACGCGCATTTCTGCTGGCCGGGAAAATCGCCTACGACCCCACCCCCGGTTACTTCTATCGCCAACGCATCCGCCGATTTGAACCTGCGGACTTCGATATCCGCCTGATAGCGGTAATCGACAGCTCGACCTTCAATGCAAGGGAACTGGCAACCATGGCAGCAAAAATAAAGGGCGACCCCGAACTACAGCAATTACTTCGCTGGCAGCTGGTGGACGGCGCGCTCTCTATTTTCCACAAATTGCGCAAATTTTCCTCTCCCAGGCTGAGGCAAGCCCAGTATCGCCGCCTGCGGAAGGAGGGTGTGTTTTCCCTGCTGTGGGAAAATGCCGTGGACATTTCGCAGCGAAGGAAAATTGCCCGCAATTACCTGAAAAGCTGGCTGCCCAATTGAAGCAAACATCCGTGCCGTCCATTTGCTATCAAATCAACCTGCAACAGGGTTTTGGCGGAGGCGAGGTCTATACCGCTTTCTTCACGCACGCACTGGAGACCCTCGGTATCAAGACCGTTCTCTTCGCGCATGCTGAGGCTAAACATTGGCGTCAGCGCCTGCCCGGTTCCACGGAAATTGTTCCCGTGCTGCCCGCCGATCTGGCGGCCCGGCTTGAACGTCTCGATGCGCCCTGGACAGTATTCCACACCCCCGCACCGGCAAAAGTGGTGGAGGCCATTCATCGCGCCGGCGGGATGGCCACGTGCTTCGCGCATATGCCGGTATATGACCGCGACCCAACTGTACTCAAGCCCTATGATCTGATCTTTCCGGTTTCACAGCATGTGGCGGACAGCCTGCACGCCCGCGGCCTGGATAACGTCTATGGCGAGCCGTTTTACGGCGTAGCCGATTTACGCGGGCGGCAAGGCAATCAAGGCCACCCCCTGATAAAAGGCGACGTTTACGATTGGGATACACGCAAGGTACGGGACAGACTGCTTGGCGTCATATACCCCTGGATCAAGCGCGTTCTGCCGCGCAAGACCTACACGCCCATACCGGGCATCACCCTTGGCATCGTCTCCAGAATCACCCCCATTAAACAGTTCCCGCTGCTGTTCAGCCATCTTTCACCCATACTGGCGCGCTTTCCCAATGTGCACCTGGAGATATTCGGCAGCGGCGGTTACGCCTCCGTCAGGGATTTGAAGCGCGCACTTGCGCCGATCCGCGACCGCGTCC
>JAJXTJ010000293.1 GCA_021783895.1 Pseudomonadota bacterium
CCGCTGGCGCAGACACTGGTTGTGCAGAACAATGGTGTGATAGAGTTTGATTCCAGACCGGGGCACACCGTTTTTTCATTTTATTTTCCAGTTGAGATTGTGAGTAGCAGATCATGAGTGATGCAGTATGGGTTATCGACGATGACCGTTCCATACGCTGGGTATTGGAGAAGGCGCTGGAGCGGGAGGGCATAGGTTGTGAAGTCTTCAATTCGGCCGGTGAGGCGCTGGCGCGCCTTGAGAAAACCCGCCCTGCGGTGGTGATCTCGGATATCAACATGCCTGGCCCATCGGGCCTGGAGTTCCTGCAGCACGTCAAGGAAAAACTGCCGCGCGTGCCGGTCATCATCATGACGGCCTATTCCGACCTGGACTCGGCGGTGGCGGCTTTTCAGAGCGGCGCGTTCGAATATCTTTCCAAGCCATTCGATGTCGATGCCGCGGTCGAACTCGTGCGCCGGGCGCTGGCGCAAAACCAGGAAGCGGTGCAGGCAAATGAGGAAATGGCCAAGGTGCCGGAGATCCTCGGCCAGGCTTCGGCCATGCAGGAAGTGTTTCGCGCCATTGGCAGGCTGTCGCAATCCAATGCTACGGTGCTGATCACTGGCGAGTCCGGTACCGGCAAGGAACTGGTGGCGCATGCGCTGCATCGTCACAGCAGCCGCGCCAACGGCCCGTTCATTGCGCTGAATACGGCGGCGATTCCCAAAGACTTGCTGGAGTCCGAACTGTTCGGCCATGAGCGCGGCGCGTTTACCGGTGCGGCGGCGCAGCGTCGTGGCCGCTTCGAGCAGGCCGACAGCGGCACCCTGTTTCTGGATGAAATCGGCGACATGCCGTCCGAACTGCAGACCCGTTTGTTAAGGGTGCTGGCTGATGGGCAGTTCTATCGCGTGGGCGGTACCTCGCCGGTCAAGGTCAATGTGCGGGTGATCGCTGCAACCCACCAGGATCTGGAGGTACGAGTGAAGGAAGGCCTGTTCCGCGAGGACCTCTATCACCGTCTCAATGTCATACGCCTGCGGCTGCCGGCGCTGCGCGAGCGGCGGGAGGACATTCCACTGCTGACCAAGCATTTTCTGCAAAAAAGCGCGCGCGAACTGGGCGTGGAAACGAAGAAGCTCTCGGATGCCACCCTCAAGCTCATGAGTGGCATGTCGTGGACCGGAAACGTGAGGCAACTGGAAAACGTGTGCCATTACCTGACAGTGATGGCACCGGGCCAGGTGGTGGAGCCCAAGGATCTGCCCGCTGACCTTGCGGGTGCCGAAAAGACCGTCGAAGGCGAAGACTGGCTGATCTGTTTGTCGCGTCAGGTCGACAAACGTCTGGCAAGGGGGGAAACCGGCATTCTGGATGAACTTGTGCCGGCGTTCGAAAAAGCCCTCATTACCATCGCACTGAAGCACACGGGCGGGCGGCGCATTGAGGCGGCCCAGTTGCTGGGCTGGGGGCGCAATACGCTGACTCGAAAAATCCAGGAGCTGGGCATGAACGGCGAGGCCGAGTGATCTCGCCCCTGTCTTGACGCATGCGGGGATCGGGTTCTGATCTGGCATACAGATTTTCGGAGCCCGATATGAAACGCATAATTCTGCTGTTGCTTGGCGTCGTCGTTCTGGCCGGGGCGGCCCTTGTCAAACCCTTGCCCGCGGTCAAGACCGTCAAGGTCAATGAGCGCATTTATGCGCTACTCGGCCCCATGGAACTGCCGAACGCGCACAACGGCGGCTACATGGTCAACAGCACCCTGATTCTGGGCGACAAGGGCGCGATCCTCATCGACACCGGCTTTTCCGACGAAATCGGAGCGCATATCCGCCGGGCCGCTGAAAAAATCACCAAGCTGCCCATCACGCATGTGATCAACACCCATCATCACGGCGACCACACGCTGGGCAACGTCGTGTTCCAGGGGGCGGAAATCATCAGTTCCGAAAATTGCAAGAAGCTGGTCGAGGACACCGGCGCTGACTGGATTGCGATTGTCGAGAGTTCCATCGGCCGCAAGCTGCCCAACACCAAGGCCATTCCGGCCAGCCGCACCTATGCTTCGGAAACGCATACGCCGGTGGAAATCAATGGTGTAAAAATGGAGTTCTGGGTGCCAGCCGCCGCCCATACAAAAGGCGACATGCTGGTATGGCTGCCGGATGACAAGGTGATGGTCGCGGGCGACGTGCTGGTCAATTCGGTGGCCCCGGCGTTCCGCGACGCCGAAGTGAAGCATTGGGTGGAAACCCTGGAAGCCATGCAGCGGTATCCGGCCAAGACCATCATTCCCGGACACGGCCCGCTGATGACCATGAAGGAGGCGAAAGCCATGTACAAGCGTATGGCCGAGTTTTACGCAGGCGTGGAAAAAGTCTACAAGGCCGGCGGCTCGGAGTCCGATGTGCGCAAGCAGGTCAGCCTCAAGGATTGGCAAAAACTCAAGCAATTCGATGAACAGATGGGTGTCAACATCAACCGCACCTGGCTGGAGGTCGAAGCCGCGAATTTCTGAAAAAACCGTTAAACCACGGGGGACGCGGGGAACACAAAAGACAAGAAAACGATTCACCGCAGAGTTCGCGGAGGACGCGGAGTTTTTCCTGCTTTCCTCCGCGAACTCTGCGTCCTCCGCAGTTGAATTTTGCTTGGCTTTTTCCCGCGGTTAATCTTTTTTCAGTTCGAGCGTCGCAATCACCGGCGCGTGATCCGAAGGCCGTTCCAGCTTGCGCATGTCTCGGTCGATGCCGGCTTCGGTGCAGGCGCCGGCAAGCGGCGCGGACAGCAGGATGTGGTCGATGCGCAGGCCGTGATTGCGGCGGAAGCCCATCATGCGGTAATCCCACCAGGTGAAGCTTTTTTCCGGCTGTTCGAAGAGCCGGAAACTGTCTTTCAATCCCAGCACCTGCAATTTCCTGAACGCCGCGCGCTCGGGTTCCGAGCACAACACCTGATCCTTCCACGCCAGCGGGTCATGCACGTCGCGGTCTTCCGGCGCGATGTTGTAGTCGCCCAGCAGCGCCAGTTTCGGGTGGCGCTTCAATTCTTCTTCAAGCCAGACGGTCAGCGCCGCCAGCCATTTGAGCTTGTACTGGTATTTGTCCGAGTCCACGCTCTGGCCGTTGGGGATGTACACGCAGACCGCGCGCACATCGCCCGCCGTGGCGGCGAGAACCCGCTTCTGTTCGTCGTCGAAGCCGGGAATGCCGATTTGCACATCGACCAGCGGTATTTTCGAGAGGAGGGCCACGCC
>JAJXTJ010000294.1 GCA_021783895.1 Pseudomonadota bacterium
GACGAAGTTGAAGCTGACATTCAGGTTGTGCGGTACCCGACGCTCGAAATCGCCGTTCAGATGCAGTTCCTCGATGTCCTTCAGGCCTTCGTACAAACGGTCGCGCAGCATGCGGATGCGCTCGTTCTCGGTCGCCATTTCTTCGCGGGCAATGCGGAAAGCCTCACCCATGCCGACGATCTGGTGCGTTGCCAGCGTGCCCGAACGCATGCCGCGCTCGTGGCCGCCACCGTGCATCTGCGCTTCGAGGCGCACACGCGGCTTGCGCTGCACGTACAGTGCGCCGATGCCTTTGGGGCCGTAGGTCTTGTGTGCCGAGAACGACATCAGGTCGACCGGCAGTTTGGCCAGATTGATCGGCATTTTTCCAGTGGCCTGCGCCGCGTCGACATGAAACAGGACGCCTTTTTCACGGCAGAGGTTGCCGATCGCTTCGATATCCTGGATCACGCCGATTTCGTTGTTGACCGCCATCACTGATACCAGCACCGTGTCGGGGCGAATCGCCGCGCGCAGCACGTCGAGGTCGAGCAAACCGTTTTCCTGCACGTTCAGATACGTGGCTTCAAAGCCCTGACGCTCCATTTCGCGAACGGTGTCCAGCACCGCCTTGTGCTCGGTGCGAACGGTGATGATGTGCTTGCCCTTGGTGCCTGCGTAAAAATGCCCCGCACCCTTGATGGCCAGATTGTTCGACTCGGTTGCGCCTGAGGTGAAAACGATTTCCTTGGGGTCCGCGCCCACCAAAGCCGCAACTTCGGCACGCGCCTCTTCGACCGCCTTGTCGGCCGTCCAGCCATACGGATGCGAGCGCGATGCGGGATTGCCGAATTCCTCGGTCAAATAGGGAATCATTTTGGCTGCCACACGCGGATCAACCGGGGTAGTTGCGGAGTAATCGAAGTACAGTGTTTTCATTGGGATAGCCTTATCGTCAAATCAGTATCAAGCTGCAAGCGTCATCTTGGGCGTACGACGATCCTGCATGACCTTTTCCTTGCATTCATCCTGCCTGGCGACCAGGGTCGCGAGCGTGACGTTATCGAGGTAATCGTAGATATGGGCATTGAGCCCCATCCACAAGTCGTGCGTCAGGCAACGATGCTCGTCGTGGCAGTTTTCCTTGCCGCCGCAATGGGTGGAATCGATGGGCTCATCCACTGCGCGAATGATGTCAGCCACGCTGATGTTGCCCAGAGTCTTGGCAAGGTAATAACCGCCGCCGGGACCGCGCACGCTTTCCACCAGTTCGTGGCGGCGCAGACGGCTGAATAGCTGCTCTAGATAGGACAAGGAAATATCCTGACGTTCGCTGATGCCAGCCAGCGTCACTGGATTTTTACCGCCACGCAACGCCAGATCCAGCATCGCAGTAACGGCAAAACGACCTTTTGTGGTCAACCTCATAGTGGCTTCTCCTGAATAACACCCGGAATATGAATTCCCGAGCGATTCACTCAACTATTCCTTACCTTACTGTTTTAGTCAACTATTTTGTTCAGATAACTGGCATCAAAATCATCCGGCTTGTCCTCTGCGGACGGCACCTCGGCACCCAGCTTGCGCAATTGCTCGAAAATGCGTTCCAGGCGCTCGTCGATATGTGCCGAATGATCAATCAGTCCATGGATGGCTTTCACTACGGGATCGTTCATGTCCGCCGAAATGGCGTAGGCAGAAAATCCGAGTTTTTCCGCTTGCTGGCCCAGATTAGCCATTTTCTGCTGGCGCTGCTTTTCGACAACACTGTCCAGAATCCGGGCAGGAATGCCGACCGCAGTCGCATTGTCCGGCACGTCCTTCACCACGACCGCGTTGGAACCGATGCGCGCATTGGCGCCAATATTGATCGGACCAAGAATCTTGGCACCCGCTCCGACCACCACGCCCGGTTTCAGCGTTGGGTGGCGCTTGCCTTTGTCCCACGACGTCCCCCCCAGCGTGACGCCATGGTAGAGCGTGCAGTCGTCACCGATTTCAGCCGTTTCTCCGACTACCACGCCCATGCCGTGATCGATAAACACGCGCCGCCCGATGGTGGCGCCGGGATGGATTTCAATGCCGGTAAGCCATCGACCGCTATGCGACGTGAAGCGCGCAAGCCATTTGAAGCCTGTTCGCCAGAGCCAGTGCGCGAGCCGATGGACGACGATGGCATGGAAACCGGGGTAGAGCGTGATGACTTCGAATGTCGAGCGCGCAGCGGGATCACGATCAAAAACAACTGCGATGTCTTCCTTGAATTGGCTTAACAGGCTCATGGCTTAAAGGATGCTATTTCCGACCATTTTAGTCAACTATTACGCTCAAGAGTTCCCGCCCTTGGGCACGCCGCGCCTGGCTGCCTGGGCCGCAGTCAGAATGCCGCGCAAAATGTTGACTTCCTCTTTCGCCAGCCGGGTGCGCGCGAACAGCCAGCGCAGCTTCAGCATCAGCTTGCCGGGCGAGCCATGGTTCAGAAAATCCAGTTCCACCAGGGTTGACTCGAGGTGCGCATAAAATCGCTCGACTTCATCACCGGTCGCCGCATCCAGTTCGGGTTGTGGCCAGACGGGATGATTCAACCAGGCCTGGCGTATTTCATAGCTCAGCACTTGCACCGCAGCGGCCAGATTAAGCGAGCTGTAATCTGGATTGGCAGCGATCGTCACGAGCCCCTGGCACAGGCTCAATTCCTCGTTCGACATGCCGCTGGTTTCGTTGCCGAACACCAGCGCAACAGGGGCGGCCTGTGCCTCGGTCAACAATTGCGTGGCCGCTTCGGGCGGGGTCAGCACCTCGGTCACGATGTCTCGGCGGCGCGCCGACACGCCCAGCACCAGCGTGGTGTCGGCCAGCGCTTCTTCCAGCGTGGCGCACACCCGGGCCTGCGCCAGCAGGTCGGTCGCACCCGCCGCCATCGCATCGGCCTGGCTATTGGGGAACACGGCGGGACTGACCAGATAAAGCTGCGACAAGCCCATTGTCTTCATCGCCCGCATGGCGGCGCCGATATTGCCGGGATGGCTGGTGCGTGCAAGCACGACGCGAATATTGCCGAGAATTTTTGGGTTAGGTAGCGTCATACATCAAGTAAAATGGCGGCTCGTTCTTTGAATTTGTAGCCAGACATCATGCATCCCATGCTCAATACAGCGGTGAACGCCGCTCGCAAGGCGGGGGCGATCATCAATCGCGCCTCGCTCGACCTCGACCAACTCACCGTACGGAGCAAACAGGATCGCGATTACGTCAGCGAAGTCG
>JAJXTJ010000295.1 GCA_021783895.1 Pseudomonadota bacterium
ACACCGAGCAGGTCATGGGCGTGGCCGCACGCCACGCCGAAGCCCGCATCGTCTCGGTGCTCGAAGGCGGCTACGACCTCAGCGCCCTGGGACGCAGCGTGGCGGCGCACATCAAGACATTGGCGGCGCTATGAACCGCGCTTCGCGGACTTGATCAGCAAGAATCTGAGTGGGGTGTGGGGATTGGACAAACGCGACAGGCCGGGTTCGGCCTATTGTGTTGAAAAACTCCTGCGATGCCTTGGCTGCAGTGCCTTCCTAAAAAGTCGGCCCTTCAGAATTGACCACAATTAACGATCGTTGATGAGTTGATGGTTTGAAGACCCCCAAAACTCTGACGCAAACAAGCGCCAAAGAGTTTTTCAACACAATATGAGTGAAGCCGCCACTCAGAATCGATCCATGTCATGCTGTTCTTCGGTCGGATCCGGTGCTCAGCCCCGCTGATGACGACTTACACTTGCGGAGCTACGGCGCCGCCTATGCGCTTGTCTTTACCGGTGCGTACGATTCGCTACTTAAAATTCTGGTAACGGACGCCACTCACGTGGAGGCGAGAACAGATCGGTCCCCAGTTCGACTCGCACCTGATAATAATCTTTTGATTCATGGGCTTTTCGTTACTTCTCTAACGGCTATGCCTCGTGCTCTTCACATGGGTCCGGGTGATTGAGTCCGTAACAAGAGGCCTTCAACGTCCGGGTTAGGCGTCATGTGGCACGTCCGTCACTGATCAGTACGGATGTCATGGAGATGGCGCTGAGCACGACGTCATCCATAAATTCGACCCTGTCCGTTTCACGCTGCACGCCCAGAATGTAGATCAGCGGCAAGTAGTGTTCCACTGTCGGTACAGCCAGGGCCACATGCTCGCTCAACGACCCATAATCAATCAGTGCCTGATGATCGCAGGACAACAATTTCTGTTTGGCGGCATCGTTAAACTCAACCGCCCACGCTGGCGCTACGGGATCGTCATATCTGAAAGCACGCAAGTTATGCACGATATTTCCACTGCCCAGAATCAGAACACCTTCGTCACGCAGCGGTGCAAGCTTTCTTGCAAGTTCGTAATGGATTTGGACGGGTTGGCGGGTATCCATGCTCAGCTGGACAACCGGAACATCCGCGGCCGGATACATGGGCCTCAAGACGCTCCATGCGCCATGGTCCAAACCACGCTCTGAATCCAGCACCACTTCGTGGCCCTGCAAGAGCGAACTTACCCGGCGGGCGAGTTCCGGGTCGCCGTGCGCCGGATACTCAACCGCAAACAGCTCTTTCGGAAAACCATAGAAATCGTGAATCGTTACTGGCAGTTGAGTTGACGTCACACGAACGCCGGGCGCTTCCCAGTGCGCGGAAATGCACAACACGGCTTTCGGTCTGGGCAGCCGCTTTCCAAGACGCTCCCAGTTCACGTGAAAGGGGTTGCGTTCGATTGCGTTCATGGGATTACCGTGGCCCAGAAACACAGCAGGCATTCTTGTCGATTCAATGTTCATGGATTGTGTTGCCTCGCATTTGTTTGATGAGTCAGCACGGGTTGTGTGCTGTGTACCAGGCCTGTCAGGGCCGTCGACCTGGCACTGAATCGTCCGACGCCGGCAATGGCTGCGTGACCAGAACCGACCCAAAACCACCGTGGTGCAAGACCTCCCGCAGCAAGAGCAGGACTGCAGCAAAAGTTCTGTGTGTCGGGATGCCAAGTCGCGCTGCAGGCATGCCATCGGCGACATCTGCCAGCCGGTTGAACACCCTCTCAACGGTGGCAGTATCCAGATCGACTTCGGGCGAGCCGCCCAGTCCTGCAACCGTGACGACTTCCCAAAACTCTGGGGCAGAGGTGACGAGCCGACCATGATCCGGCAAGGACCGAAGAACCGGCATCAGGTCGTCCTCGATTTGCAGGATGGCCGATTCGAGTTCAGCTGCCGTAGGCGGCGCATGGCCCAGGTGTGCCAATATGCGCTGCAAAGAACCCGCATCGAGCGTGGCGGTTTCAGGTGATGCGATGCCCCCTGCCACGTCTATCAGCACCCGGTCACCGCTAATGCGCAGTTGGATAGTCGGGCCGATGCCTGACAGCGTGGTCATCGCCGGCTTCTGCATGTCGCCTTGCCCCCGCATGCTTCCCCCTTGGCACCGCGGCTGGAGTCCGTTGTTAGGCCCGTTACTTTCCAAGACCGAGCTGTTTCATGTATTCGGCGTTATCCCAGAAGAGGTGCTCTTCGGCGATGCACCCGTTCTTCCATTTGGCAATGGTGGCCATGGGCATCTTCACCTTCTTGCCCGTGGGCGGAATGGATGTGCCGTCAGCAAGCTTCATCGGCTCTGAAAATGTGGCCTCCATCACCCCTGTCGTCGCCGTCCAGTCGCCGGACCCGAACGCGATGGGATGCGCCGTGATCCGGGAGTCCGGCGTGCCGTTGAAAAGCCCGTCGATATCCTTCACGTGCTGGTCGATGCCATGCGTCGTTCTTCCGTCCGGGAATACCACCTTGACGTCGGCACAGTGAATGTCCCTGAACAGCTTCATGTCCTTGCGATGGCTGTATGCGTCAAAGTCGAGTCGATCAAAGCGTTTCAGATTGGCCTGAACCCGCTCCTTTTCGCTCCTAGGTTCGGCGGCGAATGCAGCCGAAGACACTGCGGCCACCCATGCGGTGGCGGCAAGCGCCAGTATTGTCGTCGTGGTCTTCATACTTCCTCCTTCAGTGGGACTGCAAACGTCGGGCGGAACTCGCCTAACAGGGTTGTCGATGGAACGGGCAGCCGAAGCCTATCAGGGCAAGTCGAACAGCAGCACTTCGGCATGCCCCAAGCCTTCGAGATGAACGTGGTCGACATCGTCCAGCGCCGCGCCGTCCCCGCTGCCCAGCGGTGTGCCGTTCACGGCGACCTGGCCGCGCGCCACGTGCACATAGGCACGCCGGCCGGCGGCGAGCGGATGCCCGACCGACTCGCCCGCTTCGAGCAGGGTGCCGTACAGCAGGCCGTCCTGATGCGCGCTCAGCGAACCGTCGCGTCCATCGGGCGAAACCAGCAGCACCAGCCGGCCGCGCCGCTCCGCGAGCGGAAAGTGCTTCTGCTCGTAGCCGGGCTCGACGCCGGCGCGGTTCGGCACCAGCCAGATCTGCAGGAAATGCACCGGCTCCGTCGCGGACGGGTTGTACTCGCTGTGCCGAACCCCGGTTCCGGCGCTCATGCGCTGAATGTCGCCCGGGCGGAT
>JAJXTJ010000296.1 GCA_021783895.1 Pseudomonadota bacterium
CAGCAGGCGCTCGCTTACTCCCACCGGGCCGGAGCCGGGCCCGCCGCCGCCGTGCGGGGTAGAAAAGGTCTTGTGCAGGTTCATGTGAATCACGTCGAAGCCCATGTCGCCCGGCTTGACTCGACCGAGGATGGCGTTGAGGTTGGCGCCATCGTAGTAGGTCAGGCCGCCGGCCTGGTGCACGATCTGCTGCATCTCGCGGATATTCTTTTCGAACACCCCGAGGGTGGAGGGGTTGGTCAGCATCAGCCCCGCTGTCTGGGGTCCAACGGCGGCCCTGAGCGCATCAAGATCGACGTTGCCGTCGCGGTCGGTGGGGATTTCCCGCACGGTGTAGCCGCACATCACCGCCGAGGCCGGATTGGTGCCGTGCGCCGCATCCGGCACCAGCATTTCGGTACGGGCCGTGTCATTGCGGGAGACATGATAGGCGCGGATCATCGACACCCCGGCGAATTCGCCCTGGGCACCCGCCATCGGCGTAAGCGAAACCCCGGCCATGCCGGTCACGTTCCTGAGCATTGCCTGGAGTTCGTGCAGGCAGGCCAGCACTCCCTGCCCGGTGCCCTCCGGCGCCAGCGGGTGACGCGCCAGAAACTGCGGCAACATGGCCTGCTGGTGGGCGCCGCGCGGGTTGTATTTCATGGTGCAGGAGCCGAGCGGATAGAAGTGGGTATCGATCGAAAAATTCTTCTGCGACAACCGGGTGTAATGGCGCACCGCGTCCATCTCCGAAACTTCCGGCAGCAGCGGCTTGTCGCCGCGACGCAAATGGGCGGGAATATCGTTCGCTTCGGGCTTGGCCGCCGGGGCCTGGACCGGATTCTTGCGCCCCGGACGGGACAGTTCGAAAATCAACATGCTATGAATTATCCTAGAAAAATCAGTTAACCACGGGGCACACGGGGATCACGGGGTAAAATCAATATGTTACGAAGTTCTGTCCAAGCACCCGTCGGGCGAATGAACTGACGCCCCCAAGTCTTTGTCACCTAAAGGCGCCTACTTTTGGCTTTCCCCGTGGCCCCCGTGTGCCCCGTGGTTCAAATGCTGTTTTTAAGATTACCCTTTCACCGCGGCCAGCGCCGCATCGTAATCCGGTTCATCGGTCACTTCCGGCACCAGCTGCGAATAGATGACCCGGTCGTTCTCGTCGAGCACGATCACCGCCCTGGCGCACAGGCCGGCAAGCGGAGAGGTCTTGATCTGGACGCCGTAGTCCCTGGAAAAATCGTGTCCGCGCAGGGTGGAAAGCATGATCACCTTGTCCAGCCCTTCCGCGCCGCAGAAGCGCGCCTGGGCGAAGGGCAGGTCGGCGGAAATCACCAGCACCACGACATTGTCGAGCCGGCTCGCTTCCTGGTTGAAATGACGCGTCGAAGTCGCGCAAACCGCAGTGTCGATGCTCGGCACGATGCTCAGGATTTTGCGTTTGCCCGCAAACTGGCTCAGGGAAACATCGTTCAGGCTCTTGTCCACCAGCGTGAAGCTGTGCGCCGATTCTCCCGGCTGCGGGAAATGGCCTTGAACTTCAATGGGGTTGCCTTTCAGCGTTACGGTTACCATAATCGCTCTCCTTATCTCAGGGTTTCACTGTTACCACTTGCTGGTGGCGGAAGGCTTAAGTCTAGTACAGGCAGGGCCGGAACTGCGCCGGGAAACGATGCGCTCCAGGTTTTCCAGAAATTTCCGGATATCCTCCGGGGTTTTGGTTTCCGTGGCGCACACCAGCAGGGCATTGCCCAGCTCCGGATACCAGGGCGCCAAATCCAGCCCGCCCAGTATGCCCTGAGCCTCCAGGGCGCGCAAAACATCGGCGACGGGGATGTCGAAGGTGATCACCACCTCGTGGAAGAAGAGCCCGGAAAACGCCCGCTCCACCCCCGCAATCATGCCCGCCTGTTCGGCCAGCATCCGGGTGTTGGCATGGCAGGCTGACGCGACGCGCTCCAGACCATCCAGGCCGAGCAGCGCGAGATGCACCGTCGCCGCCGTCGCCATCAGCCCCTGGTTGGTGCAGATATTCGAGGTCGCCTTGCCACGGCGGATATGCTGCTCGCGCGCCTGCAAGGTGAGGCAGAAGCCGGGCTTGCCGTCCATATCCACCGTGCGGCCTACGATGCGCCCCGGCATCTGCCGCGCCAGCGCCTGCTTGCAACACAGGAAACCGAAATAGGGGCCGCCCGAGGAGAGCGGCGCACCCAGCGGTTGCCCCTCGCCCACGGCGATGTCGGCGCCCTTGCTGCCCCACTGGCCGGGTGCCTTGAGCATGCCGAGGGCAACCGGATTGACCGCGCCGATCACCAGCATGCCCTGGGCATGAGCCCAATCGGTCAGTTCGTCCACCTCCTCCAGCACGCCAAAGAAGTTTGGCTGCTGGATCACCAGCGCAGCGAAATTCTCGCCTTCGAAGCGCTTCAGCGATTCGGCCACAGTGTCGCCGCCGCCGGTGCGGTAAGGCACGGGAACCAGCTCGATGCCCTGGTTCTTCACCAGGGCATCGGCCACCTGGCGCCAGATCGGATGCACCGCCGCCGGCACCAGAACACGGCGCGCCGACTTGTGCGCGCGCACCGCCATCAGCACCGCTTCGGCCAGGCCGGAAGCGCCGTCGTACAGGCTGGTATTGGAGATATCCATGCCGGTCAGCGAGGCCATCATGGTCTGGAATTCGTACAGCAGCTGCAACGTACCCTGGCTCGCCTCGGCCTGATAGGGCGTGTAGGCGGTATAGAATTCGCCGCGCCCGGCGATCTGCCACACTGCCGCCGGGATGTGGTGCTCGTAGGCACCGGCGCCGATAAAATTCAGGTAGCGCCCATCCTGTTCCGCCCGCTCCTGCATCAGGCGACCGGCGGCCATCTCGTTCAGGGCCGGCGGCACGCTTGCCAGCCGGTCGGCACGCAGCGCCGCCGGAATTTCGTCGAACAGATCTTCGACCGAAGCCGCACCGATACTGGCCAGCATGGCCTGGATATCTTCTTCGGTATGGGGAATGAAGGGCATGGCTTTTCTCTAAAAGAGGGTGAAAGGTGAAGCGTTAGGGGTGAGGGGGAAAGTCAAAAACGATGCTGCGAGCGTGACCTTCCGCCTCACCCCTCACCCTTAACCCCTCACGATTCATCAGTGCGCTTCGCTCTCCACCAGCGCCTGATAAGCGGTGGCATCGAGCAGGCTGCCGACGTCGGCAGGATTGCTCGGCTTGATCTTGAACATCCAGGACGCATAG
>JAJXTJ010000297.1 GCA_021783895.1 Pseudomonadota bacterium
ATTGGAAGGATAGCTGGAATGAAAGCAGTGATTTGAGCGCGGCTTTGTCGTCGGCAGATTTTTTGCTGGCGCTTTCGCAGATCGATGCAGTCAAAGGGGCATTCTTGCATTCTTTGGGGGGGGCAAAAGGGCCTTGGGTTTTGTTCCAGGAATCACAGGATGGCAAGCAAATTTATTCCAGTGTTGTTCTGGATGCGGTGCAATTGCTGCACGAGCCCATGAGTAGTCAGGTTTTGCCAACGCGCAGTATCAGTTCCGGGTGGAAAACAAAAAACCTGCGAGGCGCATTTTTTAGGTTGGCTGACGGCAGTCTGGGATTGGCAGCAGTTAACCGCAGTGACGCGAGGGAGGCTGTACGTCTGTATGTCCCTGAGCTGGCAGGGCTGCAGGTTGTGGCGCGCTATCAAAGCATTAGCGGCAATAACCTCCATGAACGCAACAGTGACGTCACCCCCAAAGCAATTTCGCTACGGCGCCATGAAGAGCCAATCCGGTTCGATGCTGATGGCCGTGCAACGCTCAAACTCGCTCGGTTTTCGATCAGCCGAGTAGGTTTTGTGGTGCAGTCGAAATAGTGTCGGTGTGAGGCCCAATGACCAAGCTGCTTTCCCTCAATTCCTACAATTACCGCCGCGGCGGCTCCGACGTGGTGTTCCTCGAACACGACGCCATGTTCCGCGCGCAGGGTTGGGACACGGCGGTGATGACCATGCATCACCCGAAGAATGAGCCTTCGCCGTGGAGCCGGTTCTTTGCCGACGAGATCGAGTTCGGCCACGAATACGGGATGCTCGACAAATTGGCGATGGCGGGCAAGGTGATTTATTCGCTGGAGGCAAAGCGCAAAATGTCTGCGTTGCTCGACGCGTTTTCCGCTGATGTGGCGCATGCCCACTGCATTTATCACCACTTGTCCCCTTCGGTGCTAGGGGAGTTGAAGCAGCGTGGCATCCCAACGGTGATGACGGCGCACGATCTGAAACTGGCTTGCCCGGCCTACAAGATGCTGAATCGCGGCGGCGTGTGCGAGAAATGCCGCTCGGGCAATTTGTTGCACCTGGCAGCCAACCGTTGCATTCGCGATTCGCTGCCGGTGAGCGCCTTGATCGTGGTCGAATCCGCGGTGCACAAGTCGCTTGGGCTGTACCGTCGCAATCTGGACCGGGTGGTGGCACCCAGCCTGTTCTACAAGAAGAAGCTGATGGAATGGGGCTGGCCGGAACAGCAGCTGGCCTACATTCCGAACTATGTGGAGGCCGCTGCTTATACCCCGCGCTATGAGCCGGGCGATTATTTTTTCTACTTCGGCCGGCTGGCAATGGAAAAGGGCGTGGCCACGCTGATCCGCGCTGCGGCGCAGGCGAAGGTGAAGCTGCGGATTGCCGGCACCGGGCCGGAAGGCGATGCACTGAAGGCGCTGGCGGCTGAGGTGGGCGGTGATATCGAGTTTCTGGGCTTTGTGAGCGGCGAGCCGTTGTGGAAATGGGTGCGCGAGGCGCGCGCGATCGTGCTGCCTTCCGAGTGGTACGAGAACGCACCGATGAGCGTGCTGGAGGCATATGCGTGCGGCAAGCCGGTGATCGGGGCGCAAATCGGCGGCATCCCTGAAATGGTGCGCGAGGGGGAAACGGGTTTGCTCTTCGGCAGCGGAAAAATGACGGAATTGGCGGATTGCATGCAGCGTCTGGCGGCCATGCCTGATGACGCGGTCGCGGGGATGGGACGCGCTGCCCGGCACTATGTCTCGACGACTTTTACGGCACAGCGCTATATGAATGAGATGCTCGCGCTGTATGCGGAACTGGGCGTGGCAGTTGGTGCGACAAGCCGCGCAGCAACAATATAAATACAAAGAGGGGAGGCAACATGATTGCCCAGATGGATCGGGATTATCTTGCATCGGGTGTGGGCTTGTCGGCTCGCCGGATAGCAAGTTACTTGCTTTACGAGGGGCGTCCCTTGACGACCAAGGGGCGTTTCATCAATCCGCTGGTGTTCGCCTGGCTGAATACGCTGGCGGCGCTGCCTGGGGAGCCGTCGGTGGATCGCCCGCTGTTTATCACCGGGCTGGGGCGTTCCGGTACGACCATTCTGGGTATTTTGCTTTCGCTGCATAAGCAGGTGGGCTATCTGAACGAGCCGAAGGCGCTGTGGCATGTGATCGATCCGCGCCAGGATATCAATGGCAATTACTCGGATGCGGGCGCTCGATTTCGTATGGGGGCGACGGACGCCACATCCAATATGTGCTTACGGGCGCGGCGCTTGTTTTCTCGTTACCTGACGCTGACCGGCTCGACCCGGGTGGTGGACAAGTATCCTGAGCTGATTTTTCGGGTGGGCTATGTGCGGACTTTGTTCCCCGATGCGAAGTTCGTTTTCATCACCCGCAGCGGGGCGGATGCCGTGCCCTCGGTGGTGAAGTGGTCGGAGCGGCTGGGCGTGCAATCCGGCGAGCACACCGACGACTGGTGGGGGCGCAACGATATCAAGTGGCATTACCTGCGCGATCAACTGATCCTTGCCGACCCGGCGTATGACTCGGTGTGGCAACTCGCTAAAGCCGAGCTTGATCATGCCAACCGGGCGGCGCTGGAGTGGATTGTGACCATGCGTGAAGGATTGGCGCAGGAACAGCGTTTTCCGGATGCGGTGGTCCGGGTGGCGTATGAAACGCTGCTTGCCGACCCAGCAGGGGAACTGGTGCGCTTGCAACGGCAATGCGGCCTCGAACCCGATCCGCTGGTGGCGGATTACGCGAAAAAGCGCCTTTACGATAACCCGGCCAAGGGCTGGCCGAAACTGCTGCCGGCGGTGGATGCGCTGTTCCGCGACACGATGACAAAACTGGGATACGACACGCCGTGACTACTAAACATATCCGCATCCTCGGCACGCGCGGCGTGCCCGCCGCCCACGGCGGTTTCGAAACCTTTGCCGAGCATCTGGCGCCCTATCTGGTTGAGCGCGGCTGGCAGGTGACGGTGTATTGTCAGGAAGACGGCGCGGGGCCGGTGTTCGAAGACGCATGGCGCGGCGTGCGCCGGGTACGCATGCCAGTGGCGACGGGGGGTGCGGCGGGCACGATCGTCTTCGACTGGAAATCGACGGTGCATGCGGCGGGCGAAAAAGGTCTGGTGCTGACGCTGGGGTACAACACGGCGATGTTCTGCGCGCTGTATCGGCTGCGTGGGTTGAAGAACGTCATCAACATGGATGGCGTGGAG
>JAJXTJ010000298.1 GCA_021783895.1 Pseudomonadota bacterium
GACCTGCCGGATGCCATCGATGAGTTGACTGCCGCAGCGCAAAACAGCGGTTATCAAGTAGTGAAAGTACAACCCATCGATCAGGCCCTGGTCAAGCGCGGCTACCCCGACCCCGGCGTCCGCATCCTGTTTATCGGTGAATCATCGACCATGGATCAGGCGATTAAAGTCAATCCCAAACTTCTGAGCGTACTCCCCCTCAGACTCACCCTGATCGTGGAAGGCAAGCAAACGCTGGTGAGCAGCGACGACCTGGAAATGTGGAAAGAAATGTTTCCCGATCCTGAAACTGCCAGGCTGGTAGATACCTGGCTGCGCGACCTCAAGATCATTCTGGGCGACTTCTCGGGGCGTTGAGGCATCCGCTGCCGGGCTCAAGCTGATTCACCCGGGGCAGCCCGGTCTGCCTGCTTTTTACGTATGGGATTTGATCAATACCTGAGCTCCATTTTCGCCAGGTCTTCCTTCGTCACGCCCGGCATGTCGCCCTTCGCGTCCCAGTGTTTGTGCGGGCGGATATCCTTGCGATAGGTGACGTCGGACGCCAGGGCCGAGCCCGCCAGCGCCAGACAATGATTGCTGGAACGATTGCCTTGAGCATGATTTCCTCCATACGGCCGATGGGGACGTAACTGTGCTTCGGGTGGTCGTACGCAGACCAAAGCGAATTCTTGCCGTACGACTCACCCGGCGATATTACCCTCTCGAGTACTGCATGCCCCCACCCAGAATCCTCCAGAAATGCATGGTATTGCCTGGGGACGGCTTACAAGCGCACCGAGGTTTTTTTATCCAGGGAAGTACTTTCGAGTAATGGCCCCTTTGATTTCTTGTATTTAAAGCTGGCGTTTTTGGTTTTATGTTTCAAGAAAACAACAGTCCAAGTCATTGCCGGGTTGAACACAGTTGCAGGCTTCCAGAAACCAATAATTCAAGCCGTATACTTTGTCCGAGTCTTTCTCGCTGTTTCTTCACTAGGGGGTGTTATGACTATTAAAAAAATCGGATTGTTTGCACTTGCAGGTTTGGCTTTTGCGGTATCTGCTCCGTCATTTGCAGCACAAGGCTATAACTGGACAGGCTTGTACATTGGTGCCCAAGCAGGCTATGGCTGGGGAGAAGACGATACTGCAAATACTGTTTTATTTGATTGGGACGGAGAGCATGATATCGACGGTTGGACCGGCGGCATATTGGGCGGCTACAACTATCAAAATGGCCAATGGGTTTTCGGTTTCGAGCTCGATGCGGAACTGTCTAACGTGGAAGGCGACGATCCAACTTGGAGCTTTGGCGAAAATATAAACGCAAAAATCACCTCCCAGGGTTCTGCGCGCGGCCGCGTAGGCTATGCCTATGACCGCGCCTTGCTTTATGTCACTGGCGGCCTTGCTTTTGCCAACATCGATACCAAGTACACCGATGGCGCATCCTTGGACAGCTATGATCAAACACGCTCTGGCTGGACGCTGGGGGCGGGAGTCGAATACGCCTTCGCACCCAACTGGACTGGTCGAATTGATTATCGCTATGTCGACTTCCGTCGCATCTTCAACTGGACGACAAATACAGATAGCTGTTGTGGCATGGATAACGACATTACCGAGCAAGCTGTTCGCCTCGGTGTCGCCTACAAATTCTGACCAGTAAAGCAAAACGAAATCCGGGATAGTTAATATCCCGGAGAACAAAAAAGGCGCAGGGGACTGCGCTTTTTTCATTTCAGGAGTCAACCTTAGTTCAATGCCCCGCCCGTCTGATATTCCGTGACGTGCGTCCCGGAGAAGCGCTTCTCCTTCTTCAGGTCGATCATTTAGCCCGACAATCTATGGGGGAGAGAGGCTCCTATCCAATTCGGAAACGAACTGTTTGAGCGCCGAAGACAAGGCCAGCGCCAGGGACTGCGCATAGGATTCCGCGGTCATCGCCACAGCCAGCCCTGCCGAGCCTTCGCCCGCACAGTGCTTGTTGAGCACCTCTTTCCCGTCCCTGTTGACCTTCGCGACCAGCGATACCTGGCCCGTGTAAGAGAAATACATATCGCAAAAAACATTCAGGATTTCTCCGGAAACGACCGCGCTCGAGCCTGGCGAAGTGCCGGTGGGGGTTTCGCTGATGACGGTATAACCGTTATTCGAGCCGGGTTCCCTTGATTCTTATCTGGATAGCGCCTTCCAGTTGACGTTGGCGCGGGCCACCATGCCTTCCGGATTTTTCAGCCACAGTTCGCGCGTGTTCAGATCCGCGTGGTCGTAGAACACATACAGCTTGCCGTCGTAAATCTCATAGGCCGTCGGTTCCACATCCACCTTGGCGTTCAGCTCCGCCATCGCCCAGGCGCACCAGCCGTTGTAGGCTGGAGTGTATTTCTCCGGGCTGGCGCGGAAGCGATCCCGATTGGCGTCCGTAGCAAAGCGATAGGTCACGCCGTCGTGCTTGTAGTCGCGCTTGACGAAGCCTTTTGCGGGCTTGCCGCCGCCTTCCGGAAAATAGGCCACCGGATCGAAGCCCCCCAGGGCGACGCCCAGGCCCAGCGTGTCGAAGCGCTCTTGCAGCGAATGCGTGGGCGCCGCTTGCGCCGACATCCCGACCAACGATAGAAGCGGCATGCCGGCAATCAACAAGGTTTTGATGAGGTTCATTTCAAGTCTCCTGAAAAAGTGATCTGACTGATCCGTGTAGCGGCTCGCTGCACGGTTCCCAGAGTAGGAGCTTGATATTCAATTAACAATGACACTAGTATTAACAACACTATTAACCATTACGGCAACAATCATGCAGCCAGACCGATTCACGGCCATGATCCACTTTGTGCGCATCGTGGAGAGAGGCAGCCTGACGGGTGCCGCGCGCGATCTTGGCAAAACCCTGCCCGCCCTGAGCCGGTCGTTGCGTGCCATGGAGGAACGGCTCGGCGCCCGGCTTCTGACCCGAACCACGCGCGCCATTTCGCTGACCGAGTTCGGGCAACAGTATTACGAGCACTGCCGCCGCATTCTGCGAGACGTGGAGGAAGCCGAAGGCCTGGCCAGCGAGACCGGCCACGCCGCGCAGGGGCTGGTTCGCCTCACCGCGCCGCTCCTGTTCGGCCGCCTGCATGTGGCCCCGCTGGTGGCGCCGTTTCTGGCCGCGCACCCGCGCGTGCAAATCGATCTGCACCTGACCGACAGCATTGTTGCCATGGTGGATGATGGAATCGACCTTTCGATTCGGATCGGCGACTTG
>JAJXTJ010000299.1:0-2544 GCA_021783895.1 Pseudomonadota bacterium
CGTTGCTTGGCACCCTACTGCTGCTTGCGCTACACTGAAACCCGATGAAATCCCTCCTTATAACCGCCTTGTTGCCGGTGTTCCTGGCGGCCTGCGGCGCCCCGCCATGGAACAGCCCCTATCCGGCTGCCGACGCGGGCAAAAACATCACCTATTCGTCGTTTGCCGAACGGCCCAAGCATCTGGATCCGGCGCAGTCCTACAGTTCCAACGAGATCACCTTCACCGGCCAGATTTACGAGCCGCCGCTGCAGTACCATTACCTGAAGCGCCCCTATACCCTGATTCCGCTTGCTGCCTCGGAAATGCCCAAACCGCAGTTTCTCGATGCGCGGGGGCGGTTCTTGCCGGCCGATAGTGCCCCGGAAAAAATCGCTTTCAGTGTGTATGAAATCCACATCAAGCATGGCATCCGTTACCAGCCTCACCCGGCTTTTGCCCGCGATGCGCAGGGACGCTACCTGTATCACGATCTGAAACCGGGAGTGCTGGCCAAGATATACAAGCTGGCGGATTTCCCGCAAACCGGCACACGCGAGCTGGTGGCGGCGGATTATGTCCACCAGATCAAGCGGCTGGCCAATCCTCGGCTGAATTCGCCGATTTTCGGCATGATGGCCGAGTACATCGTCGGCTTGAAGGAATATGCAAAAGTGCTGGATCGCGCGCAGAAAACCTTGCCTCCGGGCGCTAGTCTGGATCTGACGCGCTACCCGCTGGCCGGGGCGGAGGTGGTGGATCGCTATACCTATCGGGTGACGCTCAAGGGCAAGTATCCGCAGTTCCTCTACTGGCTGGCGATGCCGTTCTTCGCGCCGGTGCCGCCGGAGGCGGACGATTTCTACGGACAGCCCGGCATGGCCGAGAAAAACATTACTTTGGACTGGTACCCGGTCGGTACCGGGCCCTACATGCTGACGGCAAACGATCCGAACCGGCGCATGGTGCTGGAGCGCAATCCCAATTTTCACGGCGAAACTTACCCGACAGAAGGCGAGCCGAATGACGCCGCAGCCGGTCTGCTGAATGACGCGGGCAAGCCGCTGCCATTTGTCGACAAGGCCGTGTTCAGCCTGGAAAAGGAAAGCATTCCTTACTGGAACAAGTTTTTACAGGGGTATTACGATGCCTCCGGCATCAGCTCCGACAGCTTCGACCAGGCAGTCCGCGTAGCCACCGACGGCGAGGCGGACGTGACAGACATGATGAAGGAGAAGGGTATCCGCCTGCAGACCACGGTGACCGCCACCAATTATTATTATGGTTTCAACATGCTCGACCCGGTGGTGGGCGGATATTCGGAGCGGGCGAAAAAGCTCAGGCAGGCGATTTCCATCGCAATTGACTACGAGGAATTTATCTCGATCTTCGCCAACGGTCGCGGCGTTCCCGCGCAAGGCCCCTTGCCGCCGGGGATTTTCGGTGCGCGCGAGGGCAAGCAGGGCATCAATCCCTATGTTTATGACTGGATTGATGGCAAGCCACGGCGCAAATGCATCGAATATGCCAAAAAGCTGCTGGCCGAAGCCGGCTATCCGGGCGGACGCGACGAAAAGACCGGCAAGCCGCTGATGCTGTACCTCGACATCACCGCCACCGGGCCGGATGACAAGGCGCAGCTCGACTGGATCCGCAAACAGTTCCAGGCAGTCGACCTGCAACTGGTGGTGCGCAACACCGACTACAATCGTTTCCAGGACAAGATCCGCAAGGGCAACGCGCAGATTTTCCATTGGGGCTGGAATGCCGATTACCCTGACCCGGAGAATTTCCTGTTCCTGCTCTATGGGCCCAATGCGCGGGTGAAGGGGGAAGGGGAGAACTCTGCCAACTATGAGAACCCGAAATTCGACCATCTGTTTGAGCGCATGAAGAACATGGACAACGGCCCGGAGCGCCAGAGAATCATCGACGAAATGCTCGCGATCGCGCGCCAGGATGCACCCTGGATATGGGGTTTTCATCCCAAGCAATACACCCTGTTTCACTCCTGGTACCGGAACGTCAAGCCCAACCTGATGGCCAATAACGGCCTGAAATACATCCGCATCGATGCCGGCTTGCGCGCCAGAAAGCAGCGCGAGTGGAATAAGCCTGTGTTGTGGCCGCTGGGCCTGCTCGCTGCCGTGCTGGCGGCCGGGTTGATGCCGGCCGTGACGGTCTATCGGCGCAAGGAAAGGCAGGCGGCCAAATGAGACGCCGGCGCGCAGGTGAGCCTGCGAGCCTTTCCGGTATTGAGCTTATGCGTTTTTTTAATCTATTGTCAGCAGACAGTTACTGCGGCAGACTGCTGCTAGCCTTACGGGCAGTCTTTTCAAGGAGAGAATTCCATGCCTTACATCACACGTAACGCCGAAGGCCAGATCACCGGCTTGTTGGCGCAAGCCGCCACCGATGGAGCGGAATTTCTGCCCCCCGAGAATCTTGAAGTCTTGCAGTTTCTTTATGGAGACGCGGTCAAGGGCGAGATGATGGCCCTCGATCTGGAGTTCATACGCGTGATCGAGGATCTGATCGACGTGCTGGTGGATCGCAACATCCTGC
>JAJXTJ010000299.1:2554-3220 GCA_021783895.1 Pseudomonadota bacterium
AACCGTCGCCGCCAGGTGCGTGGCGGAGCAGGCTCGATGCTGGGCATGAATGAACAAGACATTATCAGGCTCTAGCCCAGTGTTTGCTTGCGCCATGCCAGCACCCGAACGGACATGATCAATTACATTCTCCGCCGCATCCTCTATGCCATCCCCATTCTGATCGGGGTGAACCTGCTTACTTTCGCCCTGTTCTTCGTGGTCAACACGCCGGACAACATGGCGCGGATTCACTTGGGCGTGAAGCACGTCACGCCGGACGCAATCGCGAAGTGGAAGCATGAGCATGGCTATGACAAGCCGCTGATGTGGAACAGCGCGGCGCAGGGCGCGAAGCGGGCCAGCGATACCATTTTCTTCGAGAAATCCGTCGGCATGTTCGCCTTCGATTTCGGTCGCTCCGACGAGGGGCGCGATATCGCTTACGACATCAAAACACGGATGTGGCCGAGTCTGGCGATCGCGTTGCCGGTGTTCATGGTCGGCTTGGCGGTCAACATCACCTTCGCCATGCTGATGGTGTTCTTCCGCGCGACTTACATCGATTTGTCCGGGGTGGTTCTGTGCGTGGCGATGATGTCGATTTCCGGCCTGTTCTACATCATCGGCGGGCAGTACCTGGTCGGCAAGCTGCTCAGGCTCGTGCCGATTTCGGGCTACGGCGGC
>JAJXTJ010000300.1 GCA_021783895.1 Pseudomonadota bacterium
CGCGAAACCGGAAGTCCTGAACTCCATGATATCGGTGGATTCGGTGGGCGGCTTTTACGCCATCGGCGGCACCCGGATCAAGTTGCTGGATTGGCTTCTCGCGCTCGCGGTGCTCGGCGGCATCGGTGTGCCGCTCGGCCATCTGACGATCAACTGGCTCTTCCGGAGATACGCGAAGAAAATCAGCGGGAAAGAGGATTCCTGAAACCCCCGGCCCCAAGGTCGACCCGGGTCCGCCGTCCCGCCGGCGCCGCAGCACCAAAGTAAAAGGGAACTACGCAATGCCAAGAATCTACGTTCACCCGCTCCCCGTCAGGATCTGGCACTGGATCAACGCGATCGGGTTCGTGGCGATGATCATCACCGGATTTCAAATCCGTTACATCGGATTGATCAATCTGATGTCGTTTCGGACGGCGGTGGTCACGCATGAATGGATCGGTTTTGTGCTCATCGGCAATTTTTTCATCTGGCTGCTGTTCTACCTGTTTACCGACAAAATCCGGGTATATCACCCCGAATTGAGCCCGATGAAGCATTTCCGCGCGAGTTTCCGCCAGGCTATGTTTTACGGCTACGGCATTTTTAAAGGCGAACCCAATCCGCACCACGTAACGGTTTACCAAAAATTCAACTCGATGCAGAGCATGAGCTACCAAGTCATCATGCTGCTGCTGGTGCCTCTGCAATTCTGGACGGGGGTGCTGCTGTGGGACGTCAATCGCTTCTCCGGCATGATCGACGTGCTCGGGGGAGTGCGGGTGGTGGACACGGCGCACGTGCTGATTTTCATCTTCTTCTCGGGATTCATTTTCATGCACATCTACCTGGCGACTCTAGGCCATACCCGCACGGCTCACATTAAATCTATGCTTACCGGATACGAGGAAATCGAGGACGAGCACGGCGGCGGCAAATAGGAAAATCGCGCTGCGCGCGCGGTGATCGTGAAGGGCGGGTTCGATCGCCACAGGAAACAACACGTATTCGCCGGATTTGGAGAAGACGGGAAGATCCGCGCCTCCTTGTTCGGCCACACCACGAAACAAAGCGCCGGGGGGCGATCTGCCCCCCGGCGCCTGTCTTGCGCGACCCGTAACGCGCCGCTATTTGGTATCGGAGTGCTCAGCCAGCGCCTTGGCGCCGAGCTTGCCCCAGGCCTGGAAACCGAACCAGAGCAGCATGCCGAGTCCCAGTATCGGACCTGCGATGACATACGCTAGCCCGATGAATGGCGCGGCGAGGAACACTGCGGTGCTTTTCGCCACGCTCGACGTCATCGGCACCGGCTGCAGCTTCGCCGCTGCTTCGGATTTCTTCTGTTGCGCCTGAATTGCCATCCACGCGAGCATGCCCAATCCGACGACGGGGAAGGCGAGGATGTAGGCAAGCCCGACAAACGGTGCCGCCAGGAACAGGGCGACGTTCTTGACGGTGCGCGCGACACGCTGCCCTCCGCTTAGCGCGGGAATCACTTCCGCCTGCACTTCGGCCGGAGCCGCGGCTGCGCTATGCGCCGCTGCGTCGCTTTCGGACAGCGCCTTTTGCGCGCTGCCTTCTATCATCTCCGGCGACAGCGGTTTGCGCAGGAAGCTGGATACCCCGGCGGCTTCGGCCCGGGCCTCATTGTCGGGCGAGCCGTAACCGGTGACTATGACTACCGGCAGCCACGGACGCCGTTGTTTGACCTGCTCGGCCATTTCGAGGCCGCTCATTCCCGGCATCTTGATGTCGGTGAACACGACGTCATAATTTTCGGCATCGAGCTTGTTCAGCGCATCCTGTGCGTTGCTCGCGGTGATCACCGCGTAGCCTTTTGCGGAAAGAACCCGGTCGAAACTCTTGCCGACCACCGGGTCATCGTCTACTACCAGAACTTTGCGTAAGGCGCTCATGACTTTCTCCTTGTGCTTCAATTGGTAAAACTGTTTGCGTTACAAGCGGAACCGGCTTCAGAGCCGATTCCCGCATCCGATCCGTCTCTATCCCTGTGCAGCGCCCACTTCTTTTGCGTGATGGCGCCGGTGGCGATGCTGATGACCTCATCCGGGCCCACGGGCTTGGCCAGGTAGTCGTACGCACCCAGGCGTACCGCCTCCTTGGCGGTCTCGATGCTCGGGTATCCCGTGATGATCACCACTTCGGTTTCCGGCCACCGCTGCTTGATCGCTTTCAGCACTGCCATGCCGTCCATCCCGGGCATGCGCAGATCGAGCAGGACTACATCGGCGGGACGCTGTTCCATTACACCCAGCGCCTCGTTCCCGTTTTTCACCACCTCGACGTTGCAGTGAACGCTTGCCAGTGTCCTGATATGGCTAAGCCGCACTACCTCTTCGTCGTCGACCACCAGGATTTTGGTTTTTTCGTCCATCTCGATCACCTTGTGTGCGTTCCTTTACCCTTGCTAACGCAACACCTATGCCAGGTATTGGCGGAACAATGAATTGCATATTGTCATCAGCAAGTTAGCTCCGATATTTGCGCGCGAAGCAGCGATCCGGCGAGTCAAGCGCGGGAGTTGAAGAATATTTTTTTTGTACACAAGAGCGCGAGGAAAAAATGTTCGCGTTTATTTTCAAAGGACTAGGAAAATGCGCGGTGCGTATTTTGGGTATACACCTGCGTCGCGAGGGAAGCGCTGCTGCGGCCAGATGCGGCCGCGCGTCAGGCGCTGGGAATCGGGGTCAGCCCAGCCGCAGACGCCATACCTGCGCCTGACCGGCCTGGGTCAGGGCGTTGCGGTTTTTGGATAACCGGCAGTATCCAGCGCTTCGCTCCAGCTTTGTTCTTCGAAATCTTTCTGGATGCTGACGCCGACGACCATGACCGGAACGCGGGGTGCGCCTGCGAGCTTGATCAGTTCGTCGATTTCATCGCGCGTCGCCACGACCTTTTCCGTGAATGGCACGCCGCGCTTCTTCAGATATTGCAGTCCTTCTTTGCACGGATTGCCGCAATCCTTGGAGGTGTAGATGGTGACCGGGAAATTCTTGACCGCCTGCTGCAGGGCATAGGACTGCTGGGCGGCGGCAGCCTGCTCTGGGCTCGCGCGCGCGGCGCCTTTCTTTTCCACGTTCTTGGCGTTGGCGGGGGGCTGGGTATCGGTGTAATGAACCTTGCCGCTTTCATCGGTCCAGCGGTAGAGCTGGGCCTGTGCGGCAACGGCAATCACGAGGAGACAGAATGCGGCGAGTACGCGCATAAGGCACTC
>JAJXTJ010000301.1 GCA_021783895.1 Pseudomonadota bacterium
GTAACGGAGTTGGGCGTCTGCTTAATCAGCTCGGCGAACGCCTTGACCGTCAAACCGGCTTTGCCGAGTTGGCGACGGAATTCTTCGTAAGTCATAGCTGGAATCATAGCAGACTCGTGGTGAATGGCACAGGCAACAATTTACCATACAAATCAAATAATGCGCCACACAACTCCAATAATTTGCTTTTGCCTTTGAAGCACATAATAGTATGTGTATAATGAACACATATTTTGATGTGTGAGAGGCCCGCTATGACCCAACACTTTCTCCTTGCCGCCAAAGCCCGCTCGATGTCTCTGCGGCAAATCTTCGCCCTGACGGACGACGCGGCATTTGACTACTTCCGCAAGTCGCGTTGGGGCAACGGCGAGGAAGTGACATGCCCCTGCTGCGGTAGCATTGCCAAGCACTACTTCATCAAGACCCGCAAGCAATGGCGCTGCCGAGACTGCGAGCACACGTTCTCGGTGACTTCCGGGACGCTCTTCGCCTTCCACAAGCTGCCGCTCAAGGTCTACCTCGGCGCGGTGGCGATCTACACCAATGCGGTGAAGGGTATTTCGGCGCTGCAACTCTCCCGCGATCTGGACGTGCAGTACAAGACGGCCTTTGTCCTGGCGCACAAGATCAGGGAGTCGCTGATGGTGAAGCGCGATGAATCGGAACTTGATGGCGAAGTGGAAATGGACGGGGCGTATGTGAACGGTCATGTCCGCCCGGCGAACAAGAAGGCCGACCGGGTGGATCGCCGCCTGGCGGAGAACCAGAACCCGGACAAGCGCTGCGTCTTCGTGATGCGCTCACGCGCCGACGCCGGCCAGGGCAATGCCGCCGGCCAGGGCCGCACCCTGACGTTCATCATGAAGCAGGAGAATCAGGCGGCCGTGAAGAAGCTGGCCGGGCGTTTCGTGAAGAAGGGCACGGTAGTCTATGCCGACGAGGCCAATGCCTACGATCCGCTGCATGCCTACTACGACACTCGCCGAGTGAATCACCAGATCGAATACCGCTCCGATACCGGCGCGACCAACAACCAGGCCGAATCCTTCTTCTCCCGCTTCCGCCGCATGCAGTACGGCCAGACTCACAAGTTCGGCAATCTGTACCTCGACCACTACGCCAATGAAGCTGCCTACCGGGAAGACAACCGCCGCATGAGCAACGGTGAAATGTTCGGGGACATCGTGGTGAAGTGCGCCGGTTCCAGCACCTCGCGGGATTTCTGCGGGTACTGGCAGGGGAATCGCCGGCTGGCCGAGCGGTTGGTCAGCTAAGCGATTTCCCAGGTCAAGGCGCGGCCTTTCCCTGCGCCGGCATGTCGTACCATCCCGCGCTGTTCGAGACGGCGTAGCGAGCCGCTAATCGTGCGTTGCAACGTCATCCGCACGTCCTGAGTATCATCCAACTTCTTTCGTTCTATGATCTGGTCGAGTAGGTCTGCCGTTAGCAGGGAACAACCAGCTTCACGCAGCAGATCGAGGATGAGCCGGTGGCTCTCTCCCGGCTTGAGGAACTTGAAGCCGCCCATGCTCGATTTGCGCACTCGCTTTGTACCAAGGCTGCGCAAGTTGATTTCCGGGGCAAAGAGTTTGAGTGTGGCATCAAGGTGCTTGAGGTCGGATGCGACGCGCTCGATTTCGAATCGATAAAACTGGATCATCCCCGCCAGATCGGACCGCTTGGTGACGAGGGCGCTAACAACGTGTGATTCGGCCATAATGATGCGCTCCTGAAGAAGAACGCATCGATTTTATGCCTTCAGACTATGATAGGCTTTGTGCGGTTGCTACATAATTCCGATTTTACGGTCATCAATCGCCTCATCCGATACCGCCGGCGCGTGGCGATTTCAGACGGCCAGGGCGCCCGAGGATTGAGCCGCAGACCAAGGACGGCGAACCTCAATAGCGACATTCGAGCCCTCCCCAGAATCCGCCGACGGCCTCGATCGGCGTGCAAAGCTTGGTCTGGCAATCGGCGGTGATGATGATGTGCGCGGCTGGGCGGCAGTCGGGCGCCGGCGGCTCTACGGGCGCCATGGTGCAGCCGGCCAGCATGAGAGAAATAGCGATCAGCTTCACGCTTGATGCGCCGCCTGGAGATACACCTCGACGACGCCATCCATCGCGTGGTCTTCGAGATTGTCGAAGGGCCGCAGGGGCTTCCCGATCGGAGTCACTGGAGCCGGGTGGCGCCACGACTGAAACAGCCGCGGCACGATCGGCACCAGGTCATTCCCCTTGCGCGTGATCAGCACCTGGACGCCATTGGTTTCGAACAGCTTGGCCAGGGTGTCATCGATGCTGACGTGCGCCGGCTCCCAGGCGAAGATGGCCTTCGGAGGGCGCCCGAACAGGCACAGGTAGCCGCCAAATATCAGCGCCAGGTCGGCGCCCTCGGAGTGCCCGCAGGTGATGACCGGCTTGTTCGTCTTGGCGACCTGGTCCCAAAGCGGCTGCCTGATCTCCAGATAGGCCTCCCAGAAGCCGGCATGAAGACCACCCAGGCCGGTGACCGGCTGTACCCGGAAGTCGAGATCCGCCAGCATGCAGGCCGCGTTGTTCGTGCCAGGGAGGGCAAATGCTAGACCGTCCTCGGTCTCTTCGTAGATCGCACGGGCCGCGCTATCCTGCTTGCCGATCATCGCTGGCACCGAGTAGGACTTCTGGGCCAGCAGGGCATAGGTCAGCGGATTCACAGCATCACCAGCGCTGCAATGAGGATCGCCGAAACGACAACGAAGCCCAGCAGCACCTGGCTGTTGATGCCGAAGATTCCGGCATCAGGGCCATTGTCCTCATGGTCAGGAACCGGCGTCCTCATTTCGGCGTCGCCGGCGCCTGCAGCGTCGTGGTCTGCACCGTCAGCGATCCGTTGGGCATGTTCGAGGTCACACCGACACCGGGCACCGGGCAGGCCGTGAAGACGGCGGTGATGGCGTTCCCGTTTCCCGATGTGCTGGCCGCGCGCTGGAGCGCCCCGACATTCATCGCACAGGCCGCGTCGATCCAACCCTGCAGCTTCATATCGTCGGTTTTCTGGATGTTCTGCCGCATACCGGTGTAGTCGGCAGCGCCCGTGGTGAGTGCAGCGCTATTCCAGGCGTTCAAGGTTCCGCAGCCGCCCAGGATCAGCGCTGCGGCGCCGGCCAGGATCAGCAGCAGGAATGGCATAGCTCGGCCGGCTTGCTTGTCGCCAGGGGATGT
>JAJXTJ010000302.1 GCA_021783895.1 Pseudomonadota bacterium
TCACCGCATCTCGCCCCAGAAAGTCGACAGGCTTTGCCCAGCAAGGCGAGCGACCAGCCGGTCAGACGCATCAGGTGAAAGCGGGAACGATTCCGTTTGAACCGCGCTTTGCGTACCCGCCCATGTCACGATGCGCGCCGGGCCTTTCAGGTTTACCTCTATCCGTTTTTCATTCTTTGAGGGATTGATAACCACCAAGACGAACCGGTCACCTTTTTTGTAAGCCGACACCCGAAGCCCGGAGTCTCCGGAATCGGCTGCGATTCGTACAAAGCCTGGCCGCACGTGGCGGGAAAAATGCGCCATGGCGTGATACATGGCATTGCGTTCATAGCCCTTGTAACGCAACCCGTTAGCGTCGCTCTTCAACTTGATCAGGGTATTGCCCGGCCAGCTACGTTCGCTATATTCGCCAAAAAAGGCCCACATATAATCAATCGCCGAAACGTTGCCGTTCACGATCAGATTGTGAATCGTCAGAGCCCAATTCAAGCCGCCGTTCGGCCCGACGTAGCCTGGATCGGAGAACTCCGTCATCCAGACCGGAATCTTGTAGGACTTGGACAGCGCTGCCATTTTGCGTATGTCCTCAGCATTGTCGCTGTAGAGATGATAGGCAAGCGCCCCCACGTACTGTCGCGCATCCGGATCGGCGAGGATGTAGCTGCATCGCTTGTAGGCTTCGCCAGGCGTCCAGTCATCGGTGATCACGAATTGGGTTTTCAGGCCGGCCTCGCGCAGTTTGGGGCCGAGCAGTTTGATGACGGCGAGAATATATTCCTTGGAAACAATGCCGCTACGTGTGTAGCCGGGCTCATTGATGATGGAATAGTAGGGCAACTCAAGGCCTTTGCTTTTCCAGTACTGGATTACCCAGAAAGCACGATCGACATACTGCTCCGGATTGAATTCGGTCATCCCGGCTTCAAGCCGGAGCGGCGAAATAAAAAAAGTGTCCGCACCGAAACGCAGCGCCTGCTGCGTGTGGCCGATGGCCTGGTCGATATCTCTCTGGCTTTGACCGGGATTTGGCGTAAAGCGGATGCGCGTCAGCCCCAAGTCCTGATAGACGAGTTCAAGCACCTCATCGCGCTGCTCCGGGGTCAGCCGGGGGGCGATTCCACCTGGTTTGGCATTCCAGATGTGCCCGTTGTCGAAGGGCAAGGCCGAGCTGCCAAAGCCCTGCATCACCTGAAAGGTTTTTTCGGTGTCCACGTTGATTTGCACCACGGCGTCTTGCGCCAACGCCGGCAAATACAACAAACACGCAAACAGGGCAACGAGACGCTTCATCGGCGGGCTATCCCGGTTTTCGAGCCAGTACGATATGCGTGTGGCCAAACGGAATAGGTATCCGCTTCATCAGCGCGCCTTCCAGGCTCAGGGTCTTGCGCATCATGCGCTCGGTCAGACTGGCGCCGCGCGCCTGCTTCGGTTTGATCAGGATGCCGCCTTCGTTCGAGGCGTCGTTGTGGTGTTCGTCGTGGTGCGCATGCTTTGCTGCCGGCAAGACATAGTGCTTCGCCACCGCGATGAGCGAACCCAGGGCGTTGGTGGGCGATACGACCAAGGGTTCAAAACCAGCCACATGCAAGAGTTCATGCAATGATTCCGTCGTGTAGAGACGCAGGCAACCGGGATTCAACGGCAAAACAAAACGCGCATTGGTACGGGCGAAAAACAAGCCGCCTGGCGCAAGGATACGGTAGGCCTCGTTGACCGCCAGTTGATCGTTTTCCACATGCTGCAGCACGTCGTTGCAGATTGCCAGGTCGAAGCTGTCGGCTTCGGCCGGGACATCCGTCACCGAACCCACCATGAGTTCCGCACCGCGATTCATGCAGCGTTGAAGGCCATATTCGCTGATGTCCACGCCCAACAGACGCGCGGGATCCAGGCGGCTGCGCGCCCAGGCCAGCCCTACCCCGCTGCCGCAGCCCATGTCGATGACACGCAGGTCCTTTCGGCCGCCCAGGTGCGGCACCAGCAGACGATCCATGATGTCGTCCATGCCCAGTGTCCACCAATGCTTGCCTTCGATAGCGAGCAGCGCTTCGTAATATTCTTCCGTATAGATTTTAGGACCGGATTGATACATGCCGCCTTACCCCGCTTTCGCCGTTTTATTGAATTGATGTTCCAGCCAGCACCAGGCGAAGGCCGCGCTGCTGTACAGATAATAAACCTGATGAAACAACAACCCGGCCAGGGCGAATAACACGCCCTTGCGCCGATAAAAGAGCCGTAGCAGTTTGGCGTTCGCCAGTGCCACCACGCCCAGCCCGGCCAGCGCTATCCAACCGGGCACACCCGGCAGCAAGGCCGCCAGCAGGCTCAGGACGAAAACCCCCGCCAGAACCGCGCGCAAGCGCTCCGCCATCCCCACATTCAGATCATCGACCAACCCGGTCTGCGTGAGCATCAGGCGTGACCAGGGAATTGCCCGGCAAAACACCTCGGTGTGAATCAGGTTCACGAATCGCCAGACCTTGAGGTGTGTGCCCTGCAAGGCTGGCGACAGCACGATGCGGCCACCGGCCGCGCGCAGCCGGTAGCCCAGCTCGATATCCTCGATCGAGGGCCGCGTATAACGCACAACGTCGAACCCTCCCACCGCCAGGAACGCATGCTTGCGCACCCCGCCGCATCCGGCCCAGAACGTCGAGGCTTCGCTGCGGCCGCGGTGATGGTAGAAGTGATGGACGAGGTTTTTGTATTGCGACAAAAAATTCTGCGCCGGCGGTACGTCGTCGTATGAGCCGAACACGGCCACGATATCAGGTTCCGAGAAAGCGCTACGCAGTTCGCGCGCGGCGTCTTCGTGCACCACCACATCGGCGTCGACGAACCAGAGAACCTCGCCCACCGCCTGCCTGGCGGCCTGGTTGCGCGCACCGCCGGGGCCGAGTCGCCCGCCGGAAGGAATGACGCGCGCCCCCATTTCCGCCGCCAAGGTCGGGGTTTCATCGCTGGAGGTATCGTCAACCACGATGACCTCGCTCAACTCGCCGCGGCGGAGCATCGCTATCAGCGGCGGCAGGCTGTGGGTAATGAAATCCCGGCCGTTGTAGACCGGCATGATGACGGATACAGTCAAACCTTCGTTCATAGTCGCACCATGCTTTCAAGATAAGCGCGCGCCTCGCCCAAACCCCAGCCCAGCAGGAAAAACAGCAGCCAGGGCAACGCGCGCGGCAACCGGCTGCGCG
>JAJXTJ010000303.1 GCA_021783895.1 Pseudomonadota bacterium
GATCTGACCGCGAAACAGCGTCAGACCGATGCTGGTGGCGCTATGGAAGCGGGTTTCGCCGGCGTTCAGGGCATAGGGCTGGTTGAGCGCGTGGCGCACCTTTTCCGCAATGGTTTCGGCCTGTTGCGCAGCATGCGCTTCGTCTTCTCCCAGGGCTTCGAGCAGCACGACGAATTCATCGCCGCCAAGCCGGCAAACCGTATCTTCCTGTCGCACGTTGGCAAGCAGGCGCTGCGCAACCTCGATCAACAGCCGGTCACCTACATCGTGGCCTTGAGTGTCATTGAGCACCTTGAAATGATCCAGATCGAGGATCAGCACCGCACCGAATTTCTGGCTGCGAAGGCTGGTGATCAGCGCCTGGTTCAGGCGATCCATCAGCAAGCGGCGGTTAGGTAACTGGGTCAACGGGTCAAAGTACGCCAGGCTGCGGATCTGTTCTTCTACTTCCTTGCGCTCCGTGATGTCGCGCACCAGCCCGAGCACATAAGCCTGCCCCGAGAACTCGAAGTAATTGGTGTTGATTTCCACGGGAATGAAGCGGCCATCGCTGGCCTTGTGCTGACTCTCGAAAGTCATGGTTTTTTCCGTCTTGATCTGTTTCCAGAACGCCTGCCAATGCTCGGGACGCGAGGTATTAGCGTCGACGTCGATCACCCGCAATGTCAAAAGCGCTTCCCTCGGATGGCCGAGTACCCGGCAGGCTTCATCGTTCACATATTGAAAATAGCCCTGCTCATCCGCCATGTAGGCAGCTTCCTTCACATGGTTCAGCGCAAAGTTCACCAGCGCCAAATGCCGGTTTGCATTTTCACGTTCGGTGATATCGCGGGCTATGCCGAGCACGCCGATCACTTTTCCATCCGGGTCGAGCAGAGGCGTTTTGACCGTTTCGAGCAAGGCACGCTGTCCATCCGACGCCATGGTTACCCATTCCTCGTTTTGCGTGGGCTGTCCCGCAGGCATTGCTTCCTGGTCCTTCTGCTGAAAAAAACGCGCCAGTTCAGGGGCAACAAAATCGAAGTCCGTTTTACCCAATATGGCTGATTCCGGCATACCGAGCAGGCGTTGAAACCCGGGGTTGCCCATCTGGAACACCCCGTTCGCGTCCTTGAGCCAGATCAGATCAGGCAGGGCCTGGAGAATCAGGTGTTTTTGCTGCTCGCTTTGCTCCAGGCTACGGCTGGTGATTTTCAGCAGATCATGCTCGCGTAGCAGCGTGCCTTGCTTGAGCATGGCCAAAATGACCACCATCAGCGCACCGGCTTTGACCGCATAGCTGACAGCCGGCGACACGCCCAAGTGCGGGTCCGACAGGATGACCGCAAGGCTCGCAAGTACGACAGCCACCAAGGGCAGCAGGCGCAGAAAACCTTCGCACCCGCGCTCCCAGTCAGCGTGACGCGAAGGTTCGACTTTCCAGTACAGGGTGGCAAACCCCAAGCTCAATATGAAGAACGAAAACAGGCTGTTGAGCGCGCTGCCGTCAGACAGGGTGCCATCCAGCGCGTGGATGTTCCACACCATCCAGCATCCGCCAGTGGCAACCAGCGAGGCCAGGAACAGTCCGTAACCCGGAGAAAGCTTCAGCCGCAGGGTCGGAATGGCAATCAGGCCAATACAGGCTGCCGCAAAGAGACTGGCCGGATAGGCTGCCAAAACAGCCAGCGACAACAGCGAGGTATTGCCCTGCCTGGGCAAATACAGGGCCAGAATCAGGGTCATCGCGGCAATGGCCAGAGTTGCGGCGTCCAGCAGCAGGGTTTTGCGCTGCACGCGGTCGGCCAGGCGAAAAGCCTCGATCAGCAAGCCCGCGCCCACGCAGGGGCCCAGACACAAATACAGCAGATCGGAAGGCGACGGGAAACCGCTAAAACCGGTTACGGCTTGAATGTCCCAAATAAATTGGCCGAAGGCATAGAGCGTCAGACCGATCGCAACCCAGCGCAAACCGCTCGCACTCTCGGGACGAGCCGTGCGCTGGCCCATCCAGGCCAAGACGGCCGAGGTGACCGTGGCCACTGTCCAGTGCAGATTGTCAAAAAAGCGGATCCAGGACAGATCCTGCGCGAGACGCGTGCCCAACACGCCAACCAGAATCCCGGTTATGCCTGCAATGAGCACGAGGCGCCTGTAGGCTGAGGACTGGGCTCGGCCGGTCGGATGCATCAATTGAGTCTACCCTGCAAAAAACCATCAATAAAACACGTGTGCGACATGCGGAGGAGCGGCATTTCATTGCCGATAGATGACACTCGCAAATACTCGCAAATAGTGGCGGCCGAAATCACCCAGGGATTTAAACCAGGGCAGCCGAACTCGTTCGGCGCGGGCCAATCCGGGGTGGACGATCGCTAGGGTTGCGGCTTCTGTTCACAACTGACCGGATCGCCCGGACAAATCATACCCCCATAAATAATACGGGCATTGACGCCACCATGACCGCGCATCGCGTTATAGCCCCCCTGCCCCAGCACGCTTTCCATCCGCGAACACGGCGCGCAATGACCGGTCACCTCCAGCACCACGTCGCGACCGATGCGCAACAGCAGGGACTGATCGCGAAACAAGGCCTTGGCCGCCAGCAGATTCAAGCCCGACACCACCAGATTGCGCCGCAAAACGGCCCCATCGATGCGCGCCTGCCCCATCAGGGCCGCCACGACAGGCAGATGTTCTGCCTGAATCAAGGTGACTTGCCGGGATCCCCCCGCCACCCGGCGTCCGCCGCCCCCTGCATAGTGATCGCCCTCGATGCCGCATCCGGCAAGGGCCAGCGCGTGATCCACCGCCTGTACAGCGGAACGGCGCTGTGGCCGCAGGTAAATGGCTTCGATGCGCCCGTTGCGGGGAAAGCGGCTTGCCAGATCCCGTAAATCGGCAACGTCGGTTTGCAGAAAATCGCTCATGCCAACGCTTACGAAATCCGCACCTCGGTCCCCACCGGAACCAGCCTGAACAACTCAGCCACGTCCTCGTTGCTCATGCGGATGCAGCCATGCGATGCCGGCGTGCCGAGCTTGTGTTCCTCGTTGGTGCCGTGAATGTAGATAAAGCGGTCGTGCGAATCGACGGAGCCGCCCTGGTTCTTGCCCGGTTCCAGCCCTTGCAGCCACAGAATCCGCGTGAGAATCCAGTCGCGACCCGGGTTTTCGGCATCCAGTTCGGGGGTCCAGATTTCACCGGTAGGCTGGCGCGACTT
>JAJXTJ010000304.1 GCA_021783895.1 Pseudomonadota bacterium
GGGCGGATTTGCCAATTTGCTATTGGCAGGTCATGCGGAACTCGATCTGACTCATGCTGAATCCGTGGATCGTTTTTTTGACGAACATGCTCCGGAATACGTGATTCTGGCCGCAGGGAGGGTGGGGGGAATCGTCGAGAACCAGACTTATCCCGCTGATTTCATGAACACCAATCTGGCGATTCAATTGAATGTGCTCAAGGCCGCGCACCGCTCGGGGGTCCGTAAGCTGATTCTGTTTGCCTCATCTTGCATGTATCCTCGTGAATGCCCGCAGCCGATGGCCGAGACGGCGCTGCTGTCAGGGTATCCTGAGCCAACCAGCCTGGCCTATGCGATTTCCAAGCTGGCCGGCATGCAAATGTGTCTGGCATACAATCGGCAATATGGCGAGCAACGCTTTATCCCCGTGATCCCCAACAGCGCGTTTGGTCCTAACGACAATTTCGATCCGAAGTCCGGGCATGTTCTTTCGGCGCTGATCCGGCGCTTTCATGTGGCATGCCAGTCAGGGCTCCAGAGCATCACGCTTTGGGGAAGTGGTACCCCGCGACGCGAGTTTATCCATTCCGACGATATTGCCGATGCCTGTGTCGCCCTGCTCGCCGGGGATACAACCAGGCTGGTGCTGCCTCTGAATCTCGGAACCGGCAGGGATTTCTCCATTGGTGAACTCGCCGCGATCATTGCTCGTGTGGTCGGATACTCCGGAGCCATCGAATGGGACGCCAGCAAGCCGGATGGCGCTCCGAGGAAATTGCTCGACAGTTCGCGACTTCGCGATTTCGGCTGGCAGCCTAGCGTGGATTTCGAAAAGGGGCTCAAGGATACCTACCAGTGGTATGTCGACAATGCATTGACTATGGAGACCGGTTCGTGAACACAGGTTCTGTAGATTTGCGCGAAAAGGCGCATTGGGTATGGAGAGAAACGCTGGCGGTACACCGCAGGGCCCCCGAAACCCGTTTGGCTTCATCCCTTTCCTGTATCGAAATTTTCGTGGCGCTTTATTACGGGGGCGTGTTGCGTTATGACCCTGCTAAACCGTTGGTTGAGCACCGTGATCGCTGTGTTATCAGCAAGGGACATGGCTCAATCTGCATGTATCCGATTCTGGCCGATCTGGGGTACTTTTCCATGGATGAACTGCAGCGGGTCTGCCAGAGCGGCAGCTTTCTCGGCGGGATACCGGATCCGGTGATTCCCGGCTACGAAACTGTCAATGGTTCGCTCGGACACGGTTTGGGCGTTGCCACAGGCATGGCTCTTGGACTGAGGCGCAAGGGCAGCGATTGCGGCGTATTCGTCGTGACCGGCGATGGTGAATTGCACGAGGGTGCGCACTGGGAAGCGATCATGTTTGCATCCCAGCACAAACTTGACAATTTGCACCTGATTGTCGATGACAACCGAATCAGTATGCTTGGCTTCACGGAAGACATCGTCAGCCACGGGTCGCTGTCACAGCGTTTGTCGGCTTTCGGCTGGGATTGTCTTGAGGTCGACGGTCACGATGTGGTGGCCGTTCAAGCAGCCTTGCTCCAGATGAAGTCAAACTTTGCGGGTAGGCCCAAGGCGCTGATAGCCAGGACATTGAAAGGGCACGGTGTCCCCGGCCTCGAGAATGCCCCGCTTTCGCACATCCTCAACCCCAGGCCAGAGCTGATCGACAGCCTTCTGGAGAAAACCCCATGAGCGTCAAGCCACTTGCCATGCGCGATGTATTACTCGACCGTATCTGGCGGGCAATGGCCGAGGACCGGACAATCTTTTTCACCAGCGCCGATTTCGGTTCCCCTGTTCTCGACAAAATCCGCGCCGATTTTCCCGAGCGTTTCGTCAATGTCGGAATCGCCGAGCAAAACCTGATTAACGTTTCAGCCGGCTTGGCGCTGGAGGGCTATACCGTTTTCGCCTATGCCATTGCGCCGTTCATCACCATGCGCTGTTACGAGCAAATTCGCGTCAGTTTGGCGCTGCTCTCCGAAGTGCGACCCATGAACGTCAATTTGATCGGCGTGGGGGCCGGTTATAGCTACGTGGTGTCCGGCCCAACTCATCAGTGTTATGAAGATCTGACCCTGATGCGCGCGTTACCCAATTTCAGCGTGCTCTCGCCATCCGATCATGTCAGTGCCGGGGCCCTTTTCGATCGTTGCGTAAGCACCTGTGGGCCTAAATACTTGCGGTTTGACGCGCAAGTACTGCCTGTTCTTTACGAGGGCTGTTTGCCGGATCTGGATGTCGGCTTTCACGTCCATCGCAGCGGGCAGGCCATTTGCCTGGTGGCGACAGGCTACATGCTGCATACTGCGCTCAAAGTGGCCGATAGTCTCGCCGCCGCCGGGCAAATTGTCGGAGTTGTGGACCTCATCGACATTTCTGGCTTTGCGGCAGACCGGCTCCAAGCAGTGTTGTCACCCTATACAGGCGTTGTTACGCTCGAAGAAGGTTTCCGCGGGCGGGGCGGCGTTGACGCCATGTTTTTCGAGTTCATTGCCCGCCGCGGCCTGGATCTGCGCATGCTGAATATCGGTGTCGAAGGCGCTTACCGTTTCGAACTCGGATCTCGTGCTGAACTGCACGAACAGGTGGGAATCGGCCCAGAATCCGTGCTGCGTAGCGTGACGTTGTTTATACAATCTCTTTCTCATTAATTTTGGCGAAAATACGATGAAATTTCCCTTGATGCGTAATAATATTTTGCGCGAAGATCTGGATGCGGTGATCGAACATTTGAAGCAGGATGATCCGATCCTGACGCACGGCGCCAACGTAAGAGCTTTCGAAGCAGAGTGGTCTGAGTGGCTTGGCATGAAATATAGCGTGTTCGTCAATTCTGGTGCATCGGCGAATCTGTTGACCATGGCGATTTTGAAGATACGCCATCCGGAAGGTGGTGAAGTCATTACCCCTCCTCTGGCATGGGTTTCGGATGTTGCCGCGGTACTGCAGAATGGGTTTACGCCGGTTTTCGCGGATATCGACCCGCGTACCCTGGCGATGGACCCGGCCCAGATTCTTAGCAAAATTACCGATAAAACCAGGGCGGTATTCCTTACCCACGTACAGGGTTTCGATGGGCTGACCGACGAATTGCTGGAAGAGCTGGAACGCCTTGGTATTCCACTGATCGAAGATGTCTGCGAGTCTCACGGCGCAACTCACAATGGTCGGAGGCTGGGTAGTC
>JAJXTJ010000305.1 GCA_021783895.1 Pseudomonadota bacterium
GCTAAGCTTCACCCAACCTTGCTTTTTTGGTTCCGGCTTAGGAGGATTGCCATGAGAATTCTGCACACCATGATCCGCGTCGGCGATCTGGACAAAGCCATCGCTTTCTACACCGATGTGCTGGGCATGAAATTGTTGCGTCGCAATGACTACCCGGACGGAAAGTACACCCTGGCCTTCGTCGGCTACGGCGGAGAATCAGAGGGCGCGGTGATCGAGCTCACCTATAACTGGGGGGTGTCGAGCTATCAACTGGGGACGGGTTACGGCCACGTTGCCATCCAGGTGGACGATATCCGCAAGACCTGCGAGGCCGTCGCGGCCAAGGGCGGCAAGGTGACGTACGGCCCGGCGCTGCACGGCGGGGCGACGTGGATTGCCTTCGTCGAAGACCCGGACGGGTACAAGATCGAGTTTATCGAGCGGTAGGCCAAGTTCTGGCGGTTCAGAGAGCTTTGAGCCGCTGGATGTCGTCGCTCCGGGTTTTATTTATTTCCTTGACGGCCATTTTGAAAAACGGTCGCAGTGTTTTTTTCAGATGCGGCTCGACTTCCGCGTCCCGGATATCTTTCAGAACACAAAAAATCGCCAGCGCATAGACGAATTCAGCTTCGGTCAGGTATCCCTGTGTTTGCACGGACGCGCAGCCTGAGCACCCGCTTCGGCAGACCGTCAACGCGCTGTTTGCCTGGAACAATCCGAAGCCCATGAATACCGCCAGCAAATCCGCTGCGGGCCCGCGAAGTTCCTCTCCTCCGGGCACCCCTTCCTCTGTGGCTCTGCCCAGGTGATACCCGAGCTGTTGCGCAAAAGCCGCAATAAGTACATTGGGATTCTTGATCATGCCGAGGTCGAAGGCAATCGGAATATTCTGCTTTACCCCCCTGATGGCTACAGTGCCCTGCGGGCCTCTCGGCGTAGTGCTTGATAGTGCCGGCGGCGGGGGCGGATCCATGTCAGGGGCGAGCGCGGTCAGTTCGCACGGCCAGCCCTGCATGCCCGCATAGGCCCTTACCCGTTCGAAGGCTGCCGAGATTTTTTGTTCCGCCGTGTCTAATGATTTATCCGGGAAATGCCGGTCGGTAGGGGTGACCAGAATGGTGTCTTCACGAAAGACCTCGCTCCCGAAATTCCTGAGAGCCCAGGCATAGGCGTTGAATAGCCATTCTGTACTGTCTTCATCAAGCACGGGTTTGCTGCGAAATAGGCCTAACATAGTCGTTGACACCGATCATTGGCTAATGCGGGTGAGTAAAAAACAACTGGCAGTATGAATTATCCGCGCAGGAAGGTCATTCTAAAGCTAGCCGAACAACCGCGCCAGCTCGACACCCGGATCATCGGCGCGCATGAAGGCTTCGCCGACCAGGAAGGCATTGACGCCATGGCAGCGCATCTGCCGTACGTCCTCCGGCTTGAGGATGCCGCTTTCGGTGATGACGATGCGGTCGGCGGGAATGCGCGGCAGCAGGTCGAGGGTGGTTTCGAGGCGGGTTTCGAAAGTGCGCAGGTTGCGGTTGTTGATGCCGATCAGCGGGGGCTTGAGCTGCAAGGCGGCATGCAGTTCGGCGGCGTCGTGCGACTCCACCAGCACCGCCATGCCGAGTTCATGCGCCGGTGCCTCCAGTTCCTTCATCTGCGGCAGCTCCAGCGCCGCCACGATCAGCAATATGGCATCCGCACCGATAGCCCGGGCGCGGCAGATCTGATACGGGTCGATCATGAAATCCTTGCGCAGGACAGGCAGTTTGCAGGTGGCGCGAGCCTCGATCAGGTGGTCCTTGCTACCCTGGAAGAATTGCACGTCGGTGAGCACCGACAGGCAAGCCGCGCCATGGGCTTCATAGCTCCTGGCGATGGCTGCGGGATTGAAATTCTCCCGAATTACCCCTCTGGAGGGACTGGCCTTCTTGATCTCGGCGATCACTGCGGGTTTGCCTGCGCCAATCCTGGCGCGAAGGGCGCCGACGAAATCGCGCGGCTTCAGCATCGCCTCCGCCTCGGCGCGCACGGCGGCATAAGGTTTCTTCGCCACGGCGCGGGCGACTTCGGCTTGTTTGACTTCGAGGATTTTTTGCAGGATGTCGGACATATTTCATTTACCGCAGAGACACAGAGGCGGGGAGAAAAGCAAAACCCCAACGGCAAAACCGATTTTCTCTGTGTCTCTGTGCCTCTGTGGTTATTCGGTTTTAAACCGATTGGAAAAAGCAATCAATTGTTCCAGCTTGGCCTTGGCCTCGCCGCTAGCGATAACGTGGATCGCCTTCTTCACCCCGGCTTCGAGCGTCTGGGTCATGCCGCCGACGTAAATCGCCGCACCGGCATTGAGCGCGACGATGTCGCGTGCAGCGCCGGGGGTGTTGTCCAGCACCGCCAGCAACCTGGCCTTGGCCTCTTCGGGATCATGCGCCCTGAGCGCCTCGACTGACCCTAGCTTCATGCCGAATTCTTCAGGGTCAACCGCATATTCGCTGATACCGCCATCCTTCAGCTCGGCAACGTGAGTTTCGGTGGTGATGGTGATTTCATCCATGCCGTCGCCGCCATGCACCACCAATACATGATTAGCCCCCAGCGATTTCAGCGCCTCCGCAAGCGGGTAGCACAAGTCCTTGCGGAACACTCCCATCACCTGGTTTTTCGCCCCGGCCGGATTGGTGAGGGGGCCGAGCAGGTTGAACAGGGTGCGCACGCCCAGTTCGCGCCGCACCGGTGCGGCGTATTTCATGGCGCTGTGGTGGTTGGGGGCGAACATGAAGCCGACACCGATTTCGTGAATAGACTGCGCCACCTGGTCGGGGGCGAGATTTACATTCACGCCCAGCGCCTCCAGCACGTCGGCGGAACCGCAGGAGGAGGACACCGAGCGGCCACCATGCTTGGCGACTTTCACGCCTGCCGCAGCGGCAACCAATGCGGACGCGGTGGAAATATTGAAAGTATGGGCGCCATCGCCGCCGGTGCCGCAAGTATCCACCAGATGCTGTTCGGCACCGACCGGTACCTTGGTCGAAAGCTCGCGCATCACCTCGGCGGCAGCGGCGATTTCGGCCACGGTCTCGCCCTTGGCGCGCAGCGCGACCAGGATGCCGGCGATCTGCACCGGCGTCAGTTCCCCGCCCATGATCTGATGCATGAGTGACAGCATCTCGACGCGGGTCAAATCGCGCTTGTCCAGCAG
>JAJXTJ010000306.1 GCA_021783895.1 Pseudomonadota bacterium
GGCGGCCTTCGGCCACCCGCCCGGACCCTACGCCTTCCGCGGACTACTCGCCTCGGCGCTTCGCGCCTTCCCATAGCTCGCAGCGGCTGTTTGGCCGCGCCGCGCAACAGCCAGGCGTGCGCGGTTCCCGTCGCTGACGGTGGCGTGTCGGGTCAGGACCGAACCGGGCGAGTGGTCCGCAGCGAGTACATGGGCGTGCCTTCCTGTCTTCTTTAAATAGATCTATTTGGAGTGCGATGTCTCCGGCCTCGGCGCAATGGGAAAGGTCCGCTGTCGGGCAGGGCGCAGCGGTGGACCCGGAAAGTAGATGGGACAGCAGGGTCCGGGGTGGCATCAGATGCGGGATCCCGATGTGCTTTCAGAGCAAAAATGCCCATAGAAGGGCGCCAATATGATATATAGAAAGGCCGCAAAAAGGATCGTAAATTGAAAAGTATTTGTTTAATGTACCTATTTTAATACTTTAAGTGAAGTTATTGATTGTCGAATAACTACTACTATAATGGATCAATTATGGATTATTGAATGGATAATTTAGATTTAACGTACTAATTTAGGACTTTTATGGATATTTATTCACTTTCAGATAAGGGAATCCAGGCGGCGCTAGGTGCCCGCCTCAGGGCGCTTCGCCTGAGGAGGAATGTCGCCCAGAGCGCACTGGCAGAGGCGACGACTCTGTCGCTCAACGCCATCAAGTCTCTGGAATCCGGAAAAGGGAAGCTGTCCACCCTGATCGCCGTATTGCGGGAGCTGGGCGCCTTGGAGCAGCTGGACAACTTCATCCCGGAGCCCTCGGTCAGTCCGGTTCAGCTGGCCAGGATGCAAGGCAGGCATCGTGAACGGGCGTCGCGCAAGCGGCCCAAGGACGAATCCCGGGGCCAGGCGGAATGGTGAGCAGGCTCGATACGGCGCTGGTGCGGTTGTGGGGTGATGTTGTCGGAGCCGTCTCATGGCTGGACGATCGGGGCTACGGCGTTTTCGAGTACGACCGGACCTTTCTGAGCAAGGGAATCGATGTTTCGCCCATCCATATGGGCCTGGACGACGCCCGGAACGGGGACGGGATCTTCTCGTTTCCGTCCCTGAACCGACACACGTTTCTCGGCTTGCCGGGCCTGCTCGCCGACGCCCTGCCCGACAAGTTCGGTAACAGCATCATCGATGCCTGGCTGGCGCGGCAGGGGCGCGACAGCGCCGGCTTCAGTCCCGTAGAGCGACTGTGCTACACGGGCAAGCGCGCAATGGGTGCGCTCGAGTTCTCTCCCGCGATCATCGGCAAATACGACAAATCGGTGCCGGTGGAGGTGTCCGCGCTGGTCGACCTGGCGCAGGAGGTTATGCGCGAGCGCAAGTCGCTGAGCGGTAATCTGGGCGGTTCGGAAAAAGAGAACGCCGACGCCATCATGGATATCCTGCGTGTGGGCACGTCAGCGGGTGGCGCACGGCCCAAGGCGGTTATCGCCATGGATGACAGGGGAAACGTCGTGTCCGGACAGGCCAAGGCGCCAAAGGGGTACGACTACTGGATTCTCAAATTCGACGGTGTTTCCGACCTGGAGCTGGGTGAACCGGGAGGATATGGCCGAATCGAATACGCCTATTATCTCATGGCAAAGGCCGCCGGCATCGACATGACCGAATGCCGCCTGCTGGAAGAAAACGGGCGTGCCCACTTCATGACGAAACGCTTCGACCGTGTCGATGGCGAAAAGCTGCATCTGCAGTCGCTATGCGGCATTGCGCATTACGATTTCAACATGGCAGGCGCATACAGCTACGAGCAGGCATTCTCCGTGATGCGGCGGCTTCGCCTGAGCAAGGCGGACGCCGCTCAGCAATTCCGCAGAGCGGTGTTCAATATCGTCGCCCGCGATCTCGATGATCACACCAAGAATATCTCGTTCCTGATGGCGCCGGACGGGAAATGGAAACTGTCACCCGCCTACGATGTCATCTATTCGCACAATCCCGCCGGCAGATGGACCAACCAGCACCAGATGAGCCTGAACGGCAAACGCGATCATTTTACGAGGCAAGATCTGGTTGCCACAGGCGAATCCATAAGCCTGCCGAAACCCGAAGGGGTCATTGACGAAGTGGTCGATGCGGTTGCCAGATGGCCGGAATTCGCCGGGCTGGCGGGAGTCGGCGCCGGTACGATCAGGGAAATATCGGACCACCACCGGTTGAAGCTGAACTGAGGCCGCCCACGCGCGGATCCCGGTGAAGCGGCCGCCCCACCGAAGGAAGCGCGATCGGAATGATTCCGCACCATCCCGGGCGGCTTGCGCAGAGCGGGGCATCCGCCCGTGCCGTGCTACGGGCGCACCTGCCCCTTATCGCTCACGCTGAACAGCCGCTCGATGATGGTCTCGCGATCCAGGTCCTCGCCATTCAAGGCCATCGCCAGGATTTCGCCGCCCATCACCTGAGGGGCGATGATCATGTCAGGCCGCACACTGCGCACGCGCGCCATGTTCTTTCCGTGGTTGACAGCCGCAACCGTGCGCGGATTGCCGCCCGCTTCCTTCACCGCCAGCACCGTGAAGGCATTCTCGGAATCATCATCACGCAGTGCCAGTACCGCGATCGCGGTACTGGCACCGGCCTGGTTGAGCGTCTCGACATCGCTGCCCTCGCCAATCACCACGTCGGCATCGGCGAAATCGGCCGCCGCCGGCGGCTGTGTCGTGATCACAGTCACCGGCAGCTGGCGTGCCTTGAGTTCCCGGTAAGTGTTGCGCGCCAGCGGGGTGTTGCCCACGATGACATAGTGGTTCTTGCGTGACATCAGCTTTTTCCCCCCTTCCAGCAGTTCCTGCATGCGGCCGTTCACTGCCGGGACGATGATTGCCGAAATGGATGTGGCGAAAACGGTGATGCCCAGAATGATCACCGATACCGTGAAAAAGCGCGCATCGACACTGGCCGGAACGATGTCGCCGAAACCGACGGTCGACATGGTCTCCACGGCGAAGTATAGCGCCGTCGGCAGGTTTCTGATGGGCGGCGCGAACCCGCTGCCGAGGGTATAGGCGCCTAATATCGCGTAGCCAAGCAGCATCAGCACACTGAAGGCGGCGAACATCGTGCCTGCGGCGAGACTCGAACGGCCGAAGTGGCGATAGGACAGAAGCAACGCGAGCAACGTCGCGCCGTTGAAAACGACGAGCGCCCAGGA
>JAJXTJ010000307.1 GCA_021783895.1 Pseudomonadota bacterium
GCAGCCCGACACCACCAGAACCATTGCGGCACAACCAAGTAACCAAATGATTCTGTTTGATTTTTAACCGGACACTAGTGAGAATCTAGCATAAAAAAAAGCCCCGCACTAGGCGGGGCTTTTTTCTGACTTGTGAAGCTTACTTCTGGGTCGGAACCTGGATTTCCGGTTCCACGGTAACGCGGCGGTCGGGTTGCAGGCACTCGATCAGCTTCTTGGCGGGCATGTGACGGCACTTGGTGGCAGTATTGGCATCCGGGTTCGGCTCGGATTCGCCTTTGCCTACGGTCTTGACGCGGTTGGCATCGATGCCCTGGCTTACCAGGTAGGTTTTGACCGCTGCAGCACGGCGCTCGGAAAGCTTCTGGTTATATTTGGCTGTGCCGATACGGTCGGTGTGGCCGGTTACCAGCAGCAGTTCCACTTCAGGGTGGGCCTTCATGCCTGCGACAACCTTGTCGTTCAACTCCTTCTTGCCTTCCGGACGGACTACAGCCTTGTCGAAAGCGAACAGGGTTTCAGCCTTGAATGTTGCCTTTACGGCAGGTGCTTCAGGGCCGGCAACGGGTGCAACGGGAGCTGCGGCCACAGGCTCCACTTTCTTCGGTTCTTCCTTCTTCACCAGATCGGGATCGCATTCGGCGGTTGCCATGGCCGGGGTCCAGTAGCCGGTACGCCAGCACTGGTTGTAGTTGTTCTTGACCACGTTGCCGCGGGTATCGATCAGGTAGCCGGCATTAGGCACGTCGTGCGCGAAAGCGGTGCTGATAGCAGTTAGTCCAGACATCAGGGCCAGGCTCAGGAAAAATTGTTTGGCCAGCGATTTTTTCATTTTATTTCTCCAATGAAGTTTGATTGTTATGGTTAGGGGATGAAGCGATGAGCACCTAACAGATTACATTTACATCATATACCATCTACCATACCAGGGGTGTTAAAAACGCAATTTCAGGCAACTTGATTGCCGGAAATGTATTTTCCGAATTAACGTGTCTTGCCGTTTTTCGTTGACAGCGTGAAGCTAAATTTAATCGTAGGTGAGAAATCCCAAAATGAAAAGGCCCATACGGGCCTTATCGGCATGGTTTTCCATGAGTTGGGTTTTCGCGCCTGCTTTTTTGTTGTGAATACTCCCGAAAAAACGAAAGGCAGCTTCCTCGTTACTAATAACTCGTTACTAATAATCAGTCCAATTCACCTTGCATAGTGGCTTGGGAATCGTCGGCATGCTAAAATCAAGATCGTTTTGATTATCAAATTTGGGTTAACTACTTTAATCACTTATGGAACAATTCGCCAAAGAAACGCTCCCGGTCAGCCTTGAAGAAGAAATGCGCCGCTCCTATCTGGATTACGCCATGAGCGTGATCGTGGGGCGGGCGCTGCCCGATGTGCGCGACGGGCTCAAGCCGGTTCACCGGCGTGCGCTGTTCGCCATGCACGAGCTGTCCAACGACTGGAACAAGGCCTACAAGAAGTCGGCGCGTATCGTTGGCGACGTGATCGGTAAATATCACCCCCACGGCGACACTGCGGTGTACGACACCATCGTGCGCATGGCGCAGGATTTCAGCCTGCGCTACCCGTTGGTGGACGGCCAGGGCAACTTCGGCTCGGTTGACGGCGACAATGCCGCCGCGATGCGTTATACCGAGATACGCATGGCGCGGATCGCCCACGAACTGCTCGCCGACCTGGACAAGGAAACGGTGGATTTCGGCCCGAACTACGACGGCTCCGAGCACGAGCCGCTGGTCCTGCCGTCGAAGATTCCCAACCTGCTGATTAACGGCAGCTCGGGCATCGCGGTGGGCATGGCGACCAACATCCCGCCGCACAATTTGAACGAGATCGTGGATGCCTGTCTGTTGCTGCTGGAAAACCCGGAGACCGATATCGAGGAACTGATCGAGATCGTGCCGGCGCCGGACTTCCCGACGGCGGGCATTATCTACGGCACCGTCGGCGTCAAGGAAGGTTACCGCACCGGTCGCGGTCGGGTGGTGATGCGTGCCCTGACCCACTTCGAGGATATCGACAAGGTCGGCGGCCGGCAGGCAATTATCGTCGATGAGCTGCCCTACCAGGTGAACAAGGCCAACCTGCTGATCAAGATCGGCGAGCTGGTGCGCGAGAAGAAGATCGATGGGATTTCCGACCTGCGCGACGAGTCGGACAAGTCCGGCATGCGCATGGTGATCGAGCTGAAGCGCGGCGAAGTGCCGGAAGTGGTACTGAACAACCTGTACAAGCAGACCCAGATGCAGGACACCTTCGGCATGAACATGGTGGCGATTGTGGACGGCCAGCCGCGCCTGCTCAATCTGAGGCAGATGCTCGATGCTTTCCTGCGCCACCGCCGCGAGGTGGTGACGCGGCGCACCGTGTTCGACCTGCGCAAGGCGCGCGAACGCGGCCATATCCTGGAAGGCCTGGCGGTGGCTTTATCCAATGTGGACGAGGTGATTGCCCTGATCAAGGCGGCGTCCACGCCGTCCGCTGCCAAATTGGGACTGATGGAGAGGGTCTGGCGTTCGCCGCTGGTGGAGGAAATGCTGGCGCGGTCCGCCGCCGATGCATCGCGCCCCGAAAGCCTGGCGCCCGAATTCGGTTTCTCCGAACGGGGCTACCGTCTTTCCGACGCCCAGGCGCAGGCGATCCTGGAGCTGCGCCTGCAGCGCCTGACCGGCCTGGAGCAGGACAAGATCGTGTCCGAGTACCGGGAGGTGATGGACAAGATCGCCGACCTGCTCGACATCCTCGCCAAGCCGCAACGCATCACCGAAATCATCGTCCTGGAACTGACCGCGATCAAGGCGCAGTTCGGCGACAAGCGCCGCAGCGAGATCGTCGTCCACGCCCAGGATTTGAGCATGGAAGACCTGATCACGCCGCAGGACATGGTGGTGACCCTGTCGCATGGCGGCTACATCAAATCCCAGCCGCTGGAGGACTACAGCGCCCAGAAACGCGGCGGGCGCGGCAGGCAGGCGACGGCGATGAAGGAAGAGGATTTCATCGAGAAGCTGTTCATCGCCAATACCCATGACACCATCCTGTGCTTCTCCAACCGCGGTCAGGTCTACTGGATCAAGGTCTACGAAGTGCCGCAGGGCAGCCGGGGATCGCGCGGCAAGCCGTTCGTCAACATGCTGCAGCTGGGTGAAGGCGAAAAGATC
>JAJXTJ010000308.1 GCA_021783895.1 Pseudomonadota bacterium
ACGCTCCTGGCGGGTGAGTTCCTGAAGAAAATAGATGATTTCCTGCGTGCGGCCCACGGCGAAGGCGGGAATGATGACATTGCCTTTTTTTCGGTACAGCGTGTCATTGATGGCATGTTCGAGTTCATCGATGGTCGATGGCAAGTCCTTGTGCAACCGGTCGCCATAGGTGGATTCGACGAACAGGATATCGGCTTCTTCGATGATGGAGGGGTCGCGCAGGATAGGCTGGCCGGGTTGGCCCAAATCTCCCGAGAAGACCAGCTTGGTCTGTTTGTCTCCATCCTTGACCCAGACTTCGATAATGGCCGACCCCAGAATATGACCGGCATCCCGGTAGCAGCATTGCACGGACGGATGCGGAGATATCTGCGTGTCGTAGGAAACCGGCGCCAGTCTTCCCAGGCAGATTTCCGCTTCGGCCATGGTGTACAGCGGGGTGGCTTCTGCGCTGAGCTTGCGCTTCCCCCTTGGTTTTTCCTCGCGCTGGCGGTTTTCCCTGCTGGCTTCGATTTCCTGAATGTGGGCGGAATCCGGCAGCATCACTCCAAGCAGGTCGGCGGTGGCGGTCGTGGTGTAAATCTGGCCGTCAAAACCCGCCGCAACCAGCTTCGGCAGCAGGCCGCTGTGGTCGATGTGGGCGTGAGTCAGCAAGACAAAAGCGATATCACGGGGAAGGAACTTGAAGGGTTGCGAGTTAAGTTTGTCGGCCTCGCGACCGCCCTGAAACATGCCGCAATCCACCAGGAATTTGAGCTCCCCGGTTTCGATCAGGTAGCAGGAGCCGGTGACCTGCCGGGCGGCACCAAGAAAGGTGATTTTCATCTGTGACCTCCGGGTGTGTCTGTGGCTAGTCGTTCAGTCACGTTGAATTTCCGGGATGTAGGAGCGACCTCCTGGTCGCGAACTGCTGAATTCGCGACCAGGAGGTCGCTCCTACGCACGTCGTTTCATGATGACTGGTTCTAAACCGGGTAGGGCAGGGGCAGGAAGTGCAGGGCCGGACCCTCCGGGGTTTTAAAGTGCACCGCGCCGGCTTCTACGCTGCTGGTGGGGATCACCGCCAGCAGGTCGTAGCCGCCATCGGGGGCAGGCTGCGCATTCGCCACCATGCCTGCCGTCGGCTCTGCGCCGAAGAGTTCTTCCCCTGGCTGTGGCGCACTGTCCGAGTCGAGATGGGCAAGATACAAACGGCGTTTGACCTTGCCGAGGTATTGCGTGCGCGCCACGATTTCCTGTCCGGTGTAGCATCCCTTGGTGAAGCTGACGCCGCCGATGGCTTCGAAATTCACCATTTGCGGTGTGAACTGCTCTTGGGTCTGGGGCAGGATGACGGGGATGCCGGCGTGGATTTCCAGCCATTCCCAGCAGGCGCTGCCGACCGGGGTAGCCAGCCTGCTTAATTCCTCCCACAGGGCAGGCCCTTGCTCAAGGGCTACAACGATCTCGAAGCGCGTTGCGCCGAGCCGGATGATCGTTCCCTTGTCGTGGCGGGCGACGCCCAGCACGTCTGGCGGCAATGCGCCGACGGCTGCTTGCAACAAGGCTTCGGCACCCATGCCGGCCATACCGAGACGCACCGTTTCATCGCCGGCATCGCACAGCTTGACCTTGGCGCGCAGCACGTACATCCCCAGCCGCTTCTGGATGCCGGCTTGCAGCGTGGCGGGCAGCTGCAGAAAATAACCGTCAGCGTCCCGCCACAGCAGGAAGTTCGCCAGCATCCGGCCTTTGGGCGTGCACAGGCTGTTGTGTTGCGCGCGGTCGGTGGCCAGCCTGACATCGTTGGTGGTCTGGCCCTGCAGAAAGGTCTGGCTGTCCTCGCCACTGACGCCGATCACGCCGCGATGCGAGAGGTCGGTGAGTATGGTGCCGGACTGTGCGGCCAGCAATTCTTTTTCCGGATTGCCGAAATCAATGGCATGATCGTCTGCCAAGGTGGCGCCCGCTTTGATGAGATGGTCTTTCCAGGGGGGATTCATAATTCTACGAAGTTTGGGAGTGATGTTGGATAAAATAAGGCCAATTGGCCATTTTTACAAGGGTTGCGGGTGGATACGCTGACGATCGCGGTCGGGCCATCCCGGCGGCTGGCGGGTTTGCTGGTGGGAATGCACGGTTTTGCCGCCGCCATGCTTTGGCTGGTGCCCCTGCCTCATTGGTTCGCAGCCTTGCTGATGCCGGTGTTTCTCGGCAGCGCCTGGCATACTCTGCGGCGCGACGGTTTCCGCACGTTGCCGCGTTCGCTGATGGCATTGCGGCTCGATGCCGATTGTCGCTGCGAATTTCAGACTCGCGCCGGGGCATGGCACGAAGCCGCCCTGCTCGGCAGCAGCTTCGTCGCCCCTTATTTGACGGTGCTGAATTTGAAACCGGCGGGCGGTCGCCTGGCGAAACACCTGGTGATTTTTCCTGATGCGGTCGATGCGGAAGATTTCAGGCGGCTGCGGGTGTGGCTGAAATGGCGCTGTTCATGAAGTGCGTCCCACGCACCACAACCATTGGTGCGTGGGACGCACCCTGCAATAATGTCCCCGCTCGAAATTGCTTTGGTCCTATTTTCCGTCCGGCGCCAGCACCGTGTTTTTCGCTTCGGCCAGCTGCTCCGAATAATCCCGGCTGTAATGCAGGCCGCGGCTTTCATGGCGCAGCATGGCGCATTGCACGATCAGGTCGGCGGTGAGCACCAGGTTGCGCAGTTCGATCAGGTCGTTGCTGACGCGGAAATTCCGGTAATACTCGTTGATTTCCTCGGTGAGCAGGCGGATGCGGTGCTGCGCCCGTTCCAGCCGCTTGTTGGTGCGCACGATGCCGACGTAATCCCACATGAAGCGGCGCAGCTCGTCCCAGTTGTGGGAAATTACGATTTCCTCGTCGGCGTCGGTGACGCGGCTTTCATCCCATTCCGGCAGGGCGGCGGGCGGTGTTCGCGGTTGCTTGAGAATATCCTTCGCGGCGGCGTGGGCGTAAACCATGCATTCCAGCAGCGAGTTGCTGGCCAGGCGGTTGGCGCCGTGCAGCCCGGTGCAGGCGACCTCGCCAATGGCATACAGGTTGGGAATGTCAGTGCGCGCCGAGCGGTCGGTGACGATGCCGCCGCAACTGTAGTGCGCCGCCGGCACCACGGGAATGGGCTGGCGCGTGATGTCGATGCCGAGCGCCACGCAGCTTTCTTGG
>JAJXTJ010000309.1 GCA_021783895.1 Pseudomonadota bacterium
GGCCGCGCCACGGTGCGCTACCACTCGGCAAACGCGGTGCCATCTTTAGCTGTTCCCGGAGCGCCGCTCTTCACGTCGTATACCGCCCCGGGTTCTTCGGCGGGGGGTGGCACGGTCACCCAGGCATTCGGCGCTTCGGTAATCGGGTCTATCGGTATTGCGCGCAGGTAATGCGTATCGACCAGTTCCTCCAGGCTTTCCGGGTAGCGGCCTTTGTCGCCGTGAAATTTATCGATGGCATCGCGCATCACCGCCAGATCCTGCTTCAGGATCACCTCACGCGATTTGTCGATATGACCAAAATACCGGGGCAATGCCAACGCCAGCAATAACGCAATGATGGACATCACGACCAGCAGCTCGATCAGCGTGAAGCCGCGTTTGAAGCGGCCAGATTTACCACTCACGATAAGGCACCCCGTTCAGCCCCGTTTTGTCGGACAGGGAATACACATCATAGACATCGTCGCCTTCCTGCGGATCCTCCGGTGGGCTGGCATAACTGCGTTTGCCCCAGGTCTCGGCGGGTTCGGCGGCGGCGTCCGGGAAGAATGGGTCGCGCGGCAGGCGACGCATGAAATAAAGCTTGCTGTCATCGGGTTTGGTAACGTCCGCGACGCCCTTCCACAGCACGTCAAGATCAGGCGGGTAGCCTGTGGCGTCAGCCGCTGATTCGATCCGCTTCTCAACCACAGCCTGTTTATACGCATCGATGGCTGTGCGTATTTGCCGCAAGCTGGTTCGCAATTCAGCTTCCTTGGACCGCTGCTGCACCAGTTGCGCAAAAGGGACGGCCACTGTGGCCAGCAAGCCAAGAATGGCGATGGTCACGACCAGTTCGATCAGGGTGAAGCCTCCCCGACTTCGCGGCCCACGCCGACATTGTCTCAATCAGTTGGCTCCGGAAGGATCCATTTCCGGGGGGGCGGCCGGATTGAGCGGTACTGCCGGGTTGGGCGGTACTGCCGGGTTGGGCGGTGCTGCCGGGCTGGGCGGTACTGCGGGGTTAGGTGGTGGGAAACCCGGCGGCTGCGGCGGGACGGGGAAAGTCGGATTCCCCGGCGCGGGCGGATTGGGCTGGTTGCGTGCTGCGGCGGCCGCAGCCTCAGCCTCGGCAGCCGCTTGCGCTTCGGCCGCGTCGAGCGCGTCGGCGGCATCCTGCGCTTGCTGGATGTCCATACCCTCATCCGGGTTCATGCTCGCGTCATTGGCGGGTCCAAAACTTGGCGAACTGTTGCCATAATTGGGTGTGCCCCCACCAACCGAATTTTCGGTACCGCTCTGAAATTCGGTTAACGACGGTTCGCGGGACTCCACCGTGCGCAACACGCGGGGGGTAATCAGCAAGACGATTTCGGTCTTGTTGCGCTCATCGCGCTGGCTGGAAAACAGCCGTCCGAGCACTGGCATATCCCCCAGACCTGGAATGCGGCTGCCGGCGCTGCGGTCTTCATCCGAAATCAAGCCGGCCAACACCTGGGTTTCGCCATTTTTCAGGCGCAGTGTCGTGCCCGCGTTGCGCGTGCCGATCTGGTAGGTCAGGGTGCCGCTGCTGCTGCGGATTTCCCTCACAATGTTCGAGACTTCAAGGTTGACCTTGATCTGCACATCTTCACGTTGCATCACGGTCGGCTCGACGTCCAGTTTCAGGCCGACATCGAGATACGACACCGATTCTGAAATCACGCCGGTAGAAGTCGCGTTGGAGGTGATGACCGGGACCTTGTCGCCGATGTGAATCTTCGCCTTGTCGCGGTTTTTCACCCGAATCCGTGGATTGGCCAGAATGTTCACGTCGCTGTCGTCTTTGCGCAGATTCACGGCCGGCGTGGGACTGATTGCGATATTTTTACCCGTGATATTTTTCAAACTGTCTATCGTCAAAGCGGTGGGCGGCGGCGTGGTATTCGTCACGATGCCGCCCTGGGCAATGGTGGAGGTCGTAGCGGGAGGTAAAAGCAATAAGCTGAGCTGATTCGGATACTGCACACCCAAATCCGTCAGCTTGCTGCGCTTCACTTCCAGAATCTCGACTTCGAGCATCACCTCCGCTTCGGGCAAATCCTGTACCGCAATCAGTTTTTCTGCCAGGCGCACCACTTCGGCCGTATCGCGCATGATCAGCAGATTCAGACGCTCATCGATGAACACGTCCTTGGCTTTAAGCAGGGTCTTGAGCATGATCAGCGTGGTCTTGGCGTCGGCATTGCCAAGATAAAAGCTCTTCATGATCAGCTCTTTATAGTCCTTCTGTTTTTGCGGCAGGTTGGGATAGATCAACAACGTATTGGTGTTGATGACTTTTTTCACCAGACCGCCCGTCATCAGCAATAAGTTCACCGCTTCGCCGATAGGCGTATCGCGGGCAAACAACGTGGCTTTGGTATCCAGCCGCACGTCTTTGTCGAAGACAAAATTAATGCCCGATTGCCGCGAGATCATGTCAAAAATATTCCGCAGCGGGGCGTCGCGAAATTCCAGCGTAACGGTTTTTTTATACTTGCTTGCGAGTGCTGCGGGGGTGATCTCTTCCCGCGCATGCTGGGTCTGGGCGCGCCGGATGAGATTTTCCGCGCCTTCGTGGGTGATGGTTTGGGCCAACACCGTACGGGCTTTTTGAATCGCCTCCTCTGTCTTGCCCTCGCTCAGCAGTTTTTCGGCTTCCGCAATCGTCTGTTTATGTTGGATATTACTTTCCAGGTGCGCGAGCATGTTCTGCGCGTGGGGGTTTTGAGGATGCACCGATAACACATTGCGTATCTTGGCCTCGGCCGCTTCGAAACGTCCCTCATCGATGTCGCGCTGCGCGTTCAGCAAAATCTCGTTGCTGGTTTGCTCGCGTAGCGTGTGGTAATACTGTTTGAGTTCGATATTGTCAGGCTCTTCGGCCAGGCCCGCGCGCAGGCGGTTCAGGCCCTCCTGGGTCTTACCTTCTGCGACAAGTTTGCGGCCTTCGGTCAATCCCTTGCTGGCGCAACCGTGCAAACCAGTCAGGGTCGTCAATATCAATCCCATTAGTACGTAGTTTTGGCGCTGCAACTTATTCTCCAATGCGCAGACTGCGCGTTTGATTCAAGGGTGTGTAGGTGAAATTCAGCACGTCGCCACGCACCGGCTCAAGCCGCCAAACGCCGTCCACCACCTGACCTTCCTGGACCGACAACGGCACCGTGC
>JAJXTJ010000310.1:0-629 GCA_021783895.1 Pseudomonadota bacterium
CGGAGGACTGCACCATTGAATGATCATGCATGAAAACTTTCGGAGGCAGATAAACCCCGCCTGATAGCACCAGACGCAGCGCATTCAGCATGACTTCATTGGAAGAGGATTTGGGGATAAAGCCCATGGCGCCGCCATCAAGGGCTTTGACCACGGTGTCGCGGTCATCAGTTGCAGAAAGAACCACCAGCGGCACGGCAGGATGCTGTTCGCGCAGCACCGCCAGCGCATCCATCCATCCCCTCCCGGGCAACCCGAGATCCAGCAGGATCAGGCCAAGGTCGGGGTGCTCGCCGGCGAGACGCAGGGCATCCTCGCAGTCCGCCGCTTCCAGCATCTCGATGGCTTCACCCAATCGCCCAAGCACGTTGCGCAGGGCTTCGCGAATGAGAGGGTGGTCATCGATCACAAGGATTTTCAATATCACTCCTTCCCCACGGCAGCAACACAGTTCGACAGGTACGCGCCCTAAGACTTGAGTACGAGGGCGAGCCAGCCGATAAGTCTATTACACCTGCCACCGCTTACCTAGCCCCTGCTGCCACGCTGGCAGCCTTTACCTGAGGATTCCGCTCCACCTGGCACACAAATACCGCCGTTGGTATTAGTGCTAAGGTCGTATTTAGCCC
>JAJXTJ010000310.1:639-3174 GCA_021783895.1 Pseudomonadota bacterium
ACCGCACTTACGAGAAGGGAGCTGTCATGGAACCCGGAAGCATCAGGAGTTGGCAGGAATTTTTCATTGCAGGAACCGTTGCCGTCACACTGCAATTGGCGTTTGCGCCGCCCGCTGCAGAGGCCGCTGTCGATAGCGTATCGAACGGATCGCCCATCGCCAGCATCAATACCCTGCCGGTCGCGCCCGGCACCGCCGCGGCCAGCAGCACCTGCGAGGGATGCAACACGCCCGCAGCGCTTCGGGAAAAAGTGACGGACCTGGTTATCACGACGACCATGCCCGATGGCGGGTATGTGGCGGTATGGCAGAACAAATATGACAACCTCATCTATGGCCAATGTTTTTCCCGGGGAGACCGGGCGCGGGGCGGGACTTTTCACATCGGCGCTGAACTAAGTGATGGAATGCTTCCCATCATCCTGGTCAGGAAGGATGGCGGATTTTTCGCGGCATGGCAGCAGGATGGCAAACGCTATGAACAGCACTTCAGTCCTCGCGGCATGCCGCTGGGAAACGCGGCGTGTATCGAATAGGCGACAGCCCTTAAGCGTTCATGAGAAGGCCAGGCTGTGATTCTCGGGATGCCGGCCGAACTCATCCTGCCAGTCGCGCTGTAGCAGATCGGCAACCTGCTCGGCTGGAACGGGGCGGCTGATGAGGTAGCCCTGCACAACCCGGCAGCCCAGATTGCGCAACCGTCGCAACTGCCTGGCATCCTCCACCCCTTCGGCCACGGACTCCAGGCCCAGGCCCTGGCACAAGGCAAGGATGGAATCAATGAAGGCTTCGTTAATGGGTGCGTCCTGAATGTCCTTGACGAAGTAGCGATCAATTTTCAGGCAGTCGATCGGGAAGCGCTTCAAATGGGCCAGCGACGAATAGCCTGTCCCGAAATCGTCAATGGCAATGCCAATATTCAAAGCCTTGAGCGCCATGATCCGGCTGACCGCACTGTCGATATCCTGCATGAAGATGCTCTCGGTCAACTCAAGTTGCAGCAGATAGGGAGGCAGGCCGGATTCCTGCAGCGCATTGCGCACATTGGCAATCAGCGACTCGTGCCAGAACTCCTTGTCGGACACATTCACGGCCACACTCACGCCTGAGAATCCCGTCTCATGCCAGCTTGCGGCCTGGCAGCACGCTTCGGCCAGCAGCTTGCGGCCGACGCTAATGATCTCACCGGTTTCGTCGAGCAATTCAAGGAAATCGGCAGGGACGAGCAGACCCCTTTGCGGGTGGTTCCAGCGCAATAGCGCCTCAACTGTCTGGATGCGGCCAGTTTCAAGATTGAGCTGAGGCTGGTAATGAAACACGAATTCGCCGCGCTCCAAGGCATAGTGCAAGTCGGTTTCCAGTTGCAGCCTTTCCTCGGCCATGGCATTCATGGCCTTGTCATAGAGTTGGAAACGGTTGCGGCCGCTATTCTTGGCGTAGTACATCGCCGTATCCGCGTGCTTGACCAGCGTGGTGGACGTGTCGCCGTCATGGGGATAAAGACTGACGCCAATGCTGCAACTGCTGAACAACTCACGCCCGTCTATCCGGTAGGGTTCCGCCACCAGCGCGATGATCTTTTCCACCACCTGCAGGATCTGGCCGATTTTTTCGGCCTCCGTGATGACCACCACGAATTCGTCGCCGCCGAGTCGCGCCACGATGTCTTCGGCACACACTGAATTTTTCAGGCGAACCGCCACCTGGCAGATAAGCATGTCCCCGCTGGCATGGCCTAGCGTGTCATTAACCCGCTTGAAACGGTCAAGATCAATGAACAAGACGCCGATCAGTTCTTTGTGCCGCAGGGCGCGCGCCAGCGCCTGCTCCAGACGATCCATGAACAGCATGCGGTTGGGAAGTCCGGTCAACGCATCATGAGTAGCCAGGTGCTCACGCTCTCGCGTGGCCCGGCCGGTGAAATAGATCGCCGCGCCGGCAACGAAAACGCCTACCAGCAAGGCAATGCCGGAAAGCAGGTACATCCAGAAACGCGCCACCCCCTGTGCCTGCGACGCCTTGGTGCTTGCTGCCACGGCCATTCTCTGGGTCTCGGCATCAAGCTGGGACAATACCTCCAGGACCTTGTTTTGCGCGGGAATGGCTTCTGTCACGAGCAGGGCTTCGCTGTTCTTGTCCCCGCTGCTGAGCAGGTCAACGATATGGTTCTGGATCGGAACGGACAGGTTGGTCGACTGCGCTTGTTGTCTGAGCAGTTCGCGCTCCGTATCAGTGAACGGCAAGCTCAGCAGTTCCTGTCTCGCATTGATGAAATCGGAAGCGTTGTGATGGTATTGAAGATATATCTCATCGCGCTCGAAAGGATCTTTGCTTTCAACCATTCTGAACAGGTTCACCGTCCGCTCACGTGCGGAAGTGGCCATGGTTTTCATCAGATCCTGTTTGCGCATGTGGACATCCACCACGGTCTTGAGATTGTCCGAAGTGGCGGCCAATTGATTGAGGCCGATGTAGGTAACAAACGCAATGAGCAGCAACTGGACGACAAAACCCGCCAGCAACGCCAACTCCCAT
>JAJXTJ010000311.1 GCA_021783895.1 Pseudomonadota bacterium
CGCCAATCCCGGAACTCGCCCCGGTGATCAACATCGAGCGGGCCATGCGGTCTCCTTCTGTGATATCGCCGCGCGGTGGGCGGGCGTCCCATCCATGATAGGCAGGAAGGGCGCGGATTGGGCGTCATACGCGCCGGGTCGTGGGTTGGGCGTTCTCGACACGCCCGGATGCGGATCTGGTGGTGCAGGCGCTGGACATGGCCTACGAGCAGCGCGGTCGGCCGTCGGGTCTGATGTTCCACTCGGATCAGGGCAGCCAGTACGCGAGTCGCAAGTTCCGGCAGCGCCTGTGGCGCCACCGGATCGCGCAGAGCATGAGTCGTCGCGGCAACTGCTGGGGCAACTCACCGATGGAGCGGCTGTTCCGCAGCCTGAAATCGGAATAGGTGCCGACCGTGGGCTACATGACGGCACAGGAAGCGCATCGGGACATCAGCCATTACCTGATGCACCGGTACAACTGGATACGGCCGCATCAGTTCAATGACGGACTGGCACCAGCCGTTGCGGAAGAAAAACTTAACGCAGTGTCCGGGATGATTTGACCACTACATTATTGCGATGAAGGTAAAAGGAACTACGGACCCGATGAACAAGGCGCCGACCAGCCACATGATGCCGCCACCGGCAATCCAGGCCGCAATGCCGAAGAGCAAGCCAAGAATGGCTAGCGAGGCTTGCATGACCGTGGCGCGTTTATAGCTCGGCGCCCAAACAGTTGCGGCGATTTCGGTTTCGCAGCCCATGCGCGCAGGATGCTCAGCGATGTTGATGTAGACGGCGGCGCCGCAGAATAGAGTTGCCGACAGAGTGGCGATGAACGCAAACAGGTTGGTCATATGTCCACCTTCCTTCAGCGGGGCCTAACGTGGAGGTCACCGGCGCTGCGCGGCTTTATCGCGCAGCGTACGGTGGACCGCAGGGTTATGCATCGTTTTGCGGAAGATCATTTAGCCGAACCCGCTCAACAATCATCCGTGCAGCTTGGACCGGAGAGTGCTCTCCGAGGTCAACATAGCCGTCAATAGACATTGAACCGCTTACATCCGCCCCATCGAACCGCATGAACATGATGGCATGATCGTTTTTGTTCTTGATGATGGTTCGGATGGCGCGCCACTCCAAGCCGCACCACTCCTTATGCTCATAATCCGCACAAAGAAAGACCACCACGAGGTCTGAGTTGTTCAGGTAGATTCGCTGAAGCAGGGTGTCCAGATTTGGTCGAGCAAGTTGCGCGGTGAAGTCCTTGTCATAGAAGACCGTACCCGGCCCAAGCCTCTTCTTCAGTTCTGCGGCTACTGATGCAACATAGTCGCGCTTTTCACCAGGGAATGAGAGCGCGACCTTAAATCGCATTTCCTCAACCCGACCGGGCGGGCGATCCACTCCGACGTAACTCTGATCAACAAGGTTGGCGGCGGCCAATATCTCAAAGAGATCTTCGTCTTTAACGGCCCAGTGCGTCCGTGACATTTCCCATCTACCGATGTCGAGATTTACAGCTAGCGGCGCAAGAGCGCTGAAGGAAAATGGGGCAACCGTCTCGTCGAATTCGTATTCGATCAGAATGCTCCGGCCTCTCTCCCGGATTCTTCTGATGTAGCCAACCCGGACTGGCGCATCATCGCCCTCGTAAGTGAATAAGGTTGGAAACAGCTTTAGTTGCTCAACGGCCTCGGTCGTGAGTTTGGTAAACCGAGCCTTGACACTCTCAGATGTGTGCTCAAGAAAACGGCTCCGGTCGTACTCGTAGGAATCGAGGTCCCAGGCCCCTTCAGCAGCAGTTACAAGAAGGTTGTACATAGGATTGGTACGTTCGTAAGGATGGTGATTGACGATGCCTAACGTTTGAATTCACCGGCCTGCGCGGCTTTTCGCGCAGGTCCGGTGGAATGAAGGGTTGGGCAGCGCATGCGCGGAGGTTCCTTGGAATTTCACTTCAAGGGCAAGTAGACGTCGGTAATCATTTCCGCTTCCCGCACATTCGGGCCGACGTTGACGTAGTGGAAGAAGATTGGGAAATCGCCGGGTGATTCACCGCTTTGAGGCAACCACGTTTCGTAGAGATAGACAGCGGCCTTGTTGTTCGAGCGGGAGCCAACGTCTCTGGCGCAAGCGCAACGTAGCCTGGGAATTACGATGTTCCGAATACCGTAGGGGTTGGGGCCAACATCTTTATCGAAGGAGAGGCAGAAATCGACACGGTGATCGGAAGGTGGCGTGATGCGCGGGTCTGTGTAGTGAATGCCGTAGCTTCGGTATGTCGATTGATCCAGCAACCGGTTCTCGAGCTTCCAAGTGACCAGCTTTCGCACGGTATCGTATTCGAGCGCAGGCGGCCCGCGATGCTTAAGGGCAGCAACCTTCGTCTCGGGGAATGTGACAATTCGGACTTCCATGCGCGTCCCTATTGTGATGCCTAACGTAAATTAGACGAATCGGAGCGTACAGGGCGATGCCGCCCAAATCAAGTTAGGCGGTAAAGATTTCAATCGGTTATGATCTGATTCCAGAATTAGGCGACCTAACGTTTCCCGGATGCCCGATCTTTCCCCCGCCAAACCGCCGAAGCTCCTCGACCGCATGCGCGAGGCACTGCGGGTGCGGCACTACAGCTATCGCACAGAGCAGGCGTATCTCGATTGGGCACGGCGGTTCATTCTGTTTCACGGCAAGCGCCACCCGGCGGAAATGGGTGCGGTTGAAGTCGGTGCTTTTCTGACCTACCTGGCCGCGGAGCGCCAGGTTTCGGCCTCGACGCAGAATCAGGCCAAGGCGGCGCTGCTGTTCCTCTATCGGGAGGTACTCGGCGTCGAGTTGCCCTGGCTGGGCGAGGTGGTGCAGGCCAAAGTCAGCAAGCGCCTGCCCGTGGTGCTGACGCCCCGCGAGGCACGCGCGCTGTTCGATGAACTGAACGGCACCATGTGGCTGATCGTCAGCCTGCTTTACGGCACCGGCATGCGCCTGCTGGAGGGGCTGCGCCTGCGGGTGAAGGATGTGGAGTTCGAGCGGCGCGAGATTCTGGTGCGCGATGGCAAGGGCGGCAGGGACCGGGTGACGATGCTTCCGGAAAACATCATTTTGCCTCTGCAGGATCAGATCGCCCGGGCCAAGCGGCTGCACGATGCCGATCTCGCCGATGGCTTCGGCGAGGTGTGGTTGCCG
>JAJXTJ010000312.1 GCA_021783895.1 Pseudomonadota bacterium
ATCGTGTGTGCTTGTAGATTGCCTATTAACGCGGCTTGTGGGGAAGTCACCTGCAAGGGGTGCGATTTTCTCATACGGCGCAATGCGCTTCGCTTATTGACGCCCTACATATACTTTGCGCCTCTACGCCTTTGCGGTTGATTTCTAAGCCTACCCCGCCGCCAGCCTCACCGTTTCCGCAATCGCTTCGGCCCAGTGCCTGACCTTCTGCCCTGACTTGCCTTCCACCATCACCCGCAATACCGGTTCCGTGCCTGAGGCACGCAGCAGCACCCTACCGGCACCATCCAGTTCCTTTTCAGCCTCCGCCAGCCGCGCCTGAACTTGCGGGCTAGCGAGAAAATCGAAGCCCTTGCGCACCGGCACGTTGATCAGCACCTGGGGATAGAGCGTCAGGTCGTGGGTAAAATCGCCCAGCGTGGCCTTCGTAACGCGCAGGGCGTGCAACACCTGCAGCGCGGAAACGATGCCATCGCCGGTGCTGTGCCGGTCGAGGCAGAGAATGTGGCCAGACCCCTCACCACCCAACTGCCAGCCGCGCTCGTCCAGCATTTCCAGGACGTAGCGGTCGCCCACCTTGGCGCGGGCGAAAGGGATATTCAGCTTCTCCAGAGCATGCTCCACGCCAAGGTTGGTCATCAAGGTGCCTACCACTCCGCCCTTGAGCAGACCGTGCTGGTGGCGATACTTGGCGATCACGTAAAGCAGCCGGTCGCCGTCGAACACTACACCTGAGGCGTCCACCATCATGACGCGGTCGCCGTCGCCGTCCAGGGCGATGCCGAGATCGGCACGGTGCTGCTTCACCGCTTCCTGAAGGGCCTGCAAATGGGTGGCGCCGCACTCATGGTTGATATTCAGGCCGTCAGGCTGGTTGCCGATGCCGATCACTTCGGCGCCGAGTTCGTGGAACACCGGCGGCGCGACATGATAAGTGGCGCCGTGGGCGCAGTCCACGACGATTTTCAGCCCGCGCAAATCGAGCTCGACGGGGAAGGTGCTCTTGCAGAATTCGATGTAGCGCCCGGCGGCATCGCTGATCCGGCGCGCCTTGCCCAACTGCGCCGATGGCATGGTCTGCATCGGGTCTTCCAGCGCCTTCTCGATGGCGCGCTCGGTCTGGTCCGGCAGCTTGGTGCCGGCTGCCGAAAAGAACTTGATGCCGTTATCCTCGAACGGGTTGTGCGAGGCGCTGATGACGATTCCCGCCTGGGCGCGCAGGGCACGGGTGAGATAGGCCACCGCCGGGGTCGGCATCGGCCCGGTCAGCAGCACGTCTACCCCGGCGGCGGAAAGCCCGGCCTGCAGGGCGGATTCCAGCATGTAGCCGGAAATGCGGGTGTCCTTGCCGATCAGCACGGACGGGTGTTCCCCCTTGGGCAAGCCCTTCTCCGAAGCGGTCAGCACCTTGCCGGCCGCATAGCCCAGGCGCATCACGAAATCCGGGGTGATCGGCGCTTCGCCCACCTTGCCGCGTACGCCATCGGTGCCGAAATATTTTCTGGTCATGGTTTTCCTTGACGCTAAAAACAGCATATTAACCACGGGGCACACGGGGTCCACGGGGGAAAACAAGAGCTTGAGAACGTCAGCTCATTCACCCATCGGGTGCTTGGGCAGAGCTACATAACATATAGATTTACCCCGTGATCCCCGTGTGCCCCGTGGTTAACTGATTTTTACAGGTTGATTTCATTCACGATCTGCAAGGCTTCTTTGCTGGCCTTTACATCGTGCACGCGAATAATTCTAGCACCCTTCATTGCCGCGATCACTGCCGCGGCGACGCTGGGAATCAGCCGCGCATCCACGTCCAGGCCGGTGATCTGACCGAGCATGGACTTGCGCGACAGACCTGCCAGCAACGGCACTCCCAGTGCCTGGAAGCGGTCAAGCTGGCGCAGCAGGGTGAGATTATGTTCCAGCGTCTTGCCGAAGCCGAAGCCGGGATCGGCCACCAGCCGCTCGAGGCCGATGCCGGCGGCCTGTGCAGCGGCCATTCTCGCGTTCAGAAAAGCCATGACCTCCGCCACGACATCCCCGTAGCGGGGAGCAAGCTGCATGGTCTGCGACGTTCCCTGCCTGTGCATCAGGCAAGCGGCCGCATTCGAACCGGCCACCGCTTCCAGCGCGCCCTCGCCTTGCAGTGCATTGATGTCGTTGATCATGGCCGCGCCGGCGGCGATGGCCGCGCGCATCACCTCGGTTTTACAGGTGTCCACCGACACCGGCACGTTGCCCTGCAACGCCTCGATCAGCGGCAGCACCCGCCGCAGCTCTTCGTCGGTGCCGATGGGCTGCGCACCGGGACGCGACGATTCGCCGCCGATATCGAGGATGTCCGCCCCTTCCTCCAGCAGCCGCAAGGCATAATCAATCCCTGCGGCGGCGGAACCATGGCGGCCGCCATCGGAGAACGAGTCGGGGGTGACGTTGACGACGCCCATGATCAACGGGCGATTGAGGGGAAGGGTGTAGCGGCCGCAGTAAAGCATATTGGGTAAGGCGTGAGGGGTAAAAAGCTGCGGCGGCGTGAATTTGATTTTCGCCTAACCCCTCACCTTCTAACCCCTCACCAAAATCAGGTTTCCTGCGCCGGGTCGGTAGTCGGCGTGACCGGCGCCGTTGGCGCGCTATCCGGGGGCGGGTTCGGCTTGCTCTGGCTCGGCCTGGGCGGACGTGGCGCCTTGCCTTCCATGATGTCACCAATCTGTTCGGCATCGAGAGTTTCCCACTCCAGCAGCGCCTTCGCCATCACCTCGATCTTGTCGCGGTTCTCCTCGATAAGGCGGCGCGCCAGGGCGTACTGCTCGTCGATGATGCGGCGAATTTCGGCGTCCACCTTCTGCATGGTGGTTTCGGAGACGTTCTTGTGGGTGGTCACTGAGCGGCCAAGAAATATTTCGCCATCGTTCTCGCCATAGACCATCGGCCCCAAGGCGTCGGACATGCCCCACTGCGTGACCATGCGGCGCGCCATTTCGGTGGCGCGCTCGAAATCGTTGCTGGCGCCGGTGGTCATCTGGTGCATGAACACTTCTTCCGCGATGCGCCCGCCGAACAGCACGGCAATGGTGGACAGCAGGCGCTCCTTGTCCATGCTGTAGCGATCTTCGGTCGGCAGTTGCATGGTCACGCCCAGGGCGCGGCCGCGCGGAATGATG
>JAJXTJ010000313.1 GCA_021783895.1 Pseudomonadota bacterium
CGCCGCCGACCATGCGCCAGAAAGCATCGAGTTGCGAATCCGGCGTCACGGTTTGAGCTTGTGCCTGATTGATATTGATTTAACCGCGTAGATTAAAAAATACAGTTTTTTAAGCGCTGCATTGGCTTCTTTTCTGTATTTCTTAACGCATCGCGCGCGCATGGATGACCGAGTTTTTTTGTGCTCGTCAGATATGGGGAGCCGCTCTGCCTCGATGGAGGATGAGATGTGTTTGTTGTCCTCCACCGGGTAGGGGGTGACGGCAAGCGTGTTCAAGCCGGTGTGCCAAAAGTGGTCGATAAAGACATCGACTGGAATCGTGATGGGCAGCGCCTTTGCGATCAGTTTTCGGGCGCCCAGCGGGCTGATGCAATAGGCTTGCATGCCTGTCGAGCCTCGCAGCAGCAGGCTGAGCGAGTGGTTTGCTGTGAGCGGAAACAACTTGATGAACGGGACTTTGCCGAGAGCGGATAACTTAATGTAATCCCACCCTTTTTCGACATCGGGTAGGTGCTTGATGATCGAACTGATGCGGGGATCGATATTCAAGTCGTCTTCAAGAACCAGGGCCCACCCGACGTTTTGTTCGACAACTTTTTTCCAGATTTCGAGATGGCTGAGATAACACCCGATCTCCGCGGGTGACATTGGCCGGTATCCCAGTTTGATTGAATGATCCGGATCGTATATCGGGGTGCCGTCAGCGAGCCTGCAAACCCCATTCGCGGACGCCAGTTTCCTGCCATCAACTGCTGGAAACACTTCAAATTCAATGCCGGCTTGCGCAAGAATGTCTGACATCCTTTTGAGCCTGTCGGGCCTTGATTCGAGGTTGATCAGGAAGGTTTTGTTCATGGAGGGTGACGGTTGTTTTGGGCTGGGTCGGAAATGACGCTTGAGCGGTATTACAGCTTCCAGTAATCGGCGATCCACGGCGCGGGCAGCGTGCGGTGGTGCAGTTTGCGCCCTTGATAGCCGCGAACGGCTTCGTCCGGATCGGGGCGGCCGTGGAACACCAGAATCCGGCAGCCTTCTGGCAGTTGCGGCATCCGGAACAGGTTAAACGGAAAAGTCGGGCGGCAGTTCCATTTGTAACTCCTGACCCATTCTTCCGGCCACCACTGTGGATCGCCCAAGGCGTAGGTCAGAAAAGCCTGTTCGGTATTGAATTGGGTGCGATCTTCAGCGCGGTGCATTTCGCGCAAAAAGGTTTCGTAGGCGTAGTTCACCTGGCCGGCTTCAAAGCGAAAAATGGAAGAGTTGCCTACCGCCGGACGCCGTCCCAGGAGCGTTTTTCGCCAGTTTGCCCAATTGTGAATAATGCAGAACTTGCCTGGTTTGTAGTCGAAGAAGCAGTCGATCGAGCCGGTGATCGCCACATCCAGATCCAGGAACAGCGTGGATCCCTGCAAGCCACCGAAACCGTCCTGCAAGACCATCAGTTTGACCAGCACATCCGGCCAGCTGCGTTTGATGCCGGGGTTGGCGGGAAACGGGATGATTTCAATTCCGGCGTCGAGCCCGCTGGCGTCGTCCGTGCAACAAAAAAACCGGAACGGTCGGCTCAGGTTGCGGCTCACGCCGCGATAAAGCATGTTGACGTAGTGCGGGCCGTAGCGGGTGCCCCATTTGAGGCAAATAATGTTGACGCTATTCATGGTGATGGGCTGACGTGTGGCGTTCAGGGAGTCGAGCGGTTTGGCCGGTCGCTACAGGCTGCAAGCGTACAACATGCAAGCGCGGTGACGGTAACCCAGATGCCACGGAAATGGGTGGAAATCAGGATGGAGTATTCAAGCGTGCCGGCCACCACCGTGGCGGCGAGCACGGCGAGCGCCAGTCGTGCCGCAGGCTGACCGCAACGAAACAGGCGGTATGCCAGCAGTACGGTCGACAGCATCGCGCCTGCCAGCGCGACCAGACCGCTACTGACCGCCAGATCAAGCCACATGTTATGGGGAGCCTTCGGTCCGACCAGGCCGGGGAGGCGCTCATAGGCATCGATTCCCCAACCGAGCCACGGCGCTTGGCGAATCTTCTCCAGGGAAAAAGTAAATGCCTGCAGGCGCTCGTTGTCGCTGGATACAAACCCCGGGCTTTGGCCGACGAGCAGATAAACCGAGACTGCCAGCGCTGCGCCGACAACGTACAACAGCAGGCGGGCGCGGTTGTCCGGGGGGAACAGGAACGCCAATCCCGCAGCGGTGGTGAGAATCGCGCCGCGCGAGCCCGATACCACTACGCAAAACAGTGCTGCGATTAACAGTACCCAGAGCATCGGATTGCGTGCCTGTCCGCGCAGGATGCCGGCGGCAACAATGGCGGCGAGCGCCACAAAGGTGCCGAAAGGATTGGGATTGCCCGCGAGGCCATCGATGCGGATCTGACGCAAGGATTCCAGGTCGGCGCCTGGGGTGGCGAGCCAGTCGTACAAGCCTGCGCCGACGTGGAGCAATAACGCGCAAAGCAGTGCAAGAACTGCGGAACGCAGGGTCAGCCAACCACGCTCGATCAGGATGATGAGGCCCAGGCCTATACCCAGCATCCGCAGGGTAAGGATGGGCAGTTCCTGCCACGCGGGCGCGGTGGCCACGCCCAGTGCGTGCTGCAGGCCGGCGCTGAACAGGACCGGCACCAGCCACAGGACGGTACATAACAGGAAGGTTTGTGCGGCGGTGCTATACCAATCCGCGCGGCGCGCAAATCCCGTCATCACAACCAGCAGCAGACCAGCCAGGTGAAGGGTCGCCCACTTCGGGGGCAGGCTGACGGCAAAAACGAATAGCAGGAAAAATGCCGCTATCGACGTTTTGCCTGTGCCGACTGATGTCATGAGGGATGAAGGGAATAAAGAGGGTCGCACGGGTTCAATACGTTCAATTGGATTGATGGGGGAATCGGGCCAGGCAATGGTCAGAGGGTCAGCCATGTGTCGGGCAGGGTGTTCTTGCCCGCCCAGCCTGCGGCGGGCGCGATGACGGTGTTGTGGGTGCCGGAATGCAACCATGCGCCCCACCAATGGAGCGTGCTGTTGGACAGGATGTAATGCTGGCACTGGGTCATCAGATATAAATCCTGGATCGCGCCGACATCGGGGTCTTTTTCGCTGGCAAAGCTCAGCGGGTGGCCGCTCTCGATATTGTCCCTGGCCCACTTCATGTCT
>JAJXTJ010000314.1 GCA_021783895.1 Pseudomonadota bacterium
AAATTGGGGCTATAGCCGCCTTCAGGCGGCTCATGGGTTACCCGCGCCTTTGAGGCGCTCAAGCAATAAACCTCCGGCTTTGCCGGAGGTAACTTAATTCGGCGCCATTGGAACCCGCTGACGCGACCAGCGCACCTTAATTACCGACATCGATCAACTTTATTTGCCTAGCCCTTTATTGTTGATTAAGATGATGCCATGCTCGGTTTAAACACTTTCGGCAACGCCAAGTCATTCAGGGCGCCCAATACATGGATCGCAAGCTATGACGATGTCGGCCGACTCGACAACATCCGGCTCTGAGCCCCCCCCACCCGGGGTTGAAAAGCGGAGAAAATCCGAACGACCGCTATTTTTTGTGTACTTTCTGATCCTGATGGCATTGATTGCCATTGGAAGCATGCTGGCCGTGCTCGGCCATTTTCTGTACCACGGCCACCCAGAAATGGCGATTATTCTGACGATCACGACCGCTCTGCTCAGCCTGCTGATCGGATTGTTAGCCATGCAGGTCTGGCGTGTACAGCAACGGGAACGCAAAAGCGCTGAAAACCTGAAACGCGCGCAGGCAGTGGCGCATGTCGGCAGCTGGAATTTTGACCTGCCGCATAACCAGTTGACCTGCTCGGATGAGACATTCAGCATCTTCGGCCTGCCCAATCACTCCCCCATTACCTACGCAACTTTACTGGATCACGTCCACCCCGACGACCGCGACCGGGTTGAAAATGCGTGGCAGGAAGCGTTGAAGGGCGCGGACTACGACCTTGAGCACCGCATCGTCGTAAAGGGTGAATCCCAGTGGGTGCATCAGAAAGCGCTGGTCAGTTTCGATGCATTGGGACATCCCGTCGCCGCGATCGGCACGGTGCGGGACATCACCGTGCAGAAGCGAGCCGAGGAATGTCACCGTCTGGCGACCAGCGTGTTTTCCAACTCCCATGACGGCATCGTTATCACAGACCCGAAAAACCGCATTATCGAGGTCAACCAGGCGTTCTGCGACGTCACCGGCTATACCCGCGAGGAAGTGCTGGGACAAAATCCGGGCATGCTCAATTCAGGCCGGCAGGATGCCGCCTTCTACCGGGCGATGTGGGAAGCCCTCAACGATACCGATCACTGGAGCGGGGAAATATGGAACCGCAATAAAAACGGGGAATCCTACGTCGAACTGCTCAGCATCAGCGCCGTCAAAGATGCGCACGGCCACATCACCCACTACGTCGGCGTCTTCTCCGACATCACCAGCCTCAAAACCAGCCAGTTGCGGCTGGAGCATCTCGCCCACTTCGATGCGCTGACCCATCTGCCCAATCGCAACCTGCTGGCCGACCGCCTCGAGCAAGACATCGCTCATGCCATCCGCCACGAACAATTGTTGGCCATCTGCTTCATCGACCTGGATGATTTCAAGCCGATCAATGACAAGTATGGCCACGAAACCGGCGACTGGCTGCTGATCGAGGTTGCCAGCCGGCTGAAGGATGCGGTTCGCAGTGGGGATACCGTGGCGCGGCTGGGTGGCGACGAATTCGTCCTGCTGCTGACCGACCTCAATGCCATGGACGAGCTGGAGATCACCCTGTCGCGCATTCTGCTGAAGGTATCCGCGCCTTACACACAACTGGCCGAACAGGAGTTGCAGATTTCCGCCAGTATCGGTGTCACCCTGTTCCCGTTTGACGGGGCCAATCCTGATGTGCTGCTGCGCCAGGCTGATCAGGCCATGTACACCGCCAAGCAGGCCGGACGCAACCGCTACCACTTGTTCGACGTCAGGCAGGATCGCTTGGCGCGCTCCAGGTATGAGCACCTGGAACGCCTGCGCGAAGCCCTGGAAAATGATGAGTTCCGGCTGCACTATCAGCCCAAGGTCAACCTCCGCACCGGCAAAGTGATCGGTGCCGAGGCGCTGATCCGCTGGCAGCACCCCGAGCAGGGCTTGCTGCTTCCGGGCGAATTCCTCCCCCTGGTTGAAGAAAGCAACCTGATCATCGAGATCGGCGAATGGGTGCTGAAGGAAACGCTCCGGCAGATGGGACAATGGGCGGCTGTCGGCCTGACTCTGCCGGTGAGCGTGAACATCGCCATTCGCCACCTGCAGCAGGCCGATTTCATGAAGCGGCTGGAACTCATTCTCGCCGAATATCCGGACGTCCCATCCTCCTGGCTGGAACTGGAAATCCTGGAAACCACTGCTCTTGCCAACATGGAACATGCCCAGAAACTCATCGAAGCCTGCCGCCGCCTGGGCGTCAACTTCGCACTGGACGACTTCGGCACCGGCTATTCCTCGCTGTCCTACCTCAAGCGCCTGTCGGCCGACACGCTGAAAATCGACCAGAGCTTCATCCGCGACATGCTGGACGATCCGGAAGCCCTGGCCATCGTCGAGGGCATAATCGGACTGACCACCGCCTTCCAGCGCATCGTTATCGCTGAAGGCGTGGAAACTGACGAGCATGGCGTCATGCTGATGCGCCTCGGCTGCGATCTGGCACAGGGCTACGGCATCGCCCGGCCCATGACCGGAGACAGTCTGCCAGAATGGGTGCGACAATACCAACCTGTCCAAGCCTGGTGGGATGCCGCCCCGCTGCACTGGTTCCGGGAGGAATACCCGCTATTGACGGTCGGCATCGACCACAAGCGCTGGGTCGAACGTATCCTGTACGCACTGGAGAAGGAACAGGCCGGCACGCCGATCGAACTGGTCAACCACCATCACTGCCGCTTCGGCCGCTGGTACTACGGGATCGGCATGAAATATTACGGCAATCTGCCGGAGTTCAAACAGATCGAGCCGCTGCACGAGCGCGTGCATGAACTTGGCCAGGAAATCATCCGGCTACGCGATACCGGCAAAATGGAGCGGGCTCGTGCCTTGGCCCAGGAGCTGATCCATGAACGCGATAGGGTGCTGGAATTGCTGGGCCGATTGCAGATCGAAGTCGCGCTGACTAACGAACGCGCTGCCGTAAACCCGTTGGAACTGTCCGCCTGGTAGCCCATCACGTTGAATCGTAGCCGCCGTTAATTCTACTTTGACACATTTAACTTGTTGAAACATATGTTAATTGTTATAATAACACTGTTTTCAAAACTCGTAGGGTTTAACCATGTCAGTTTTGCAAATACTCTAATGTCATTATCG